>CAJJOO010000025.1 GCA_905193395.1 uncultured Porphyromonadaceae bacterium | reverse complement strand
CCTCCCAGTATTTGCGGGCCAGGCGGAAGCCTTTTTCAGCGTCACAGTCGATTCCGTCGGCATAGCAGCATCCCATGCGGAAACTGTAATCGTGGGGATTCAGGCGGCAGGCCTCGCGCGTCCATTCATACACTTTCTTTTCCAGTTCGCTGTCGCGTTCGGCCTCGGCGGGTTGGTTGTAGACGTCGAGCAGGTCCCAGTAGTAGTCGCTGAGCCGGCCGGCGGCCGTGGCGTTGTCGTGGCCTATGGCTTCGTAGTGTTCGATTGCCACTTCGGGGTCGCCGCCGCGGGCCATGTCCATATAATAGTCGCCGAGCCACAGATGTGCAGCCTCGTTCCAGGGACTGTCGATTTTCGAGCATTGCTCGTAGAAGCGTTCGGCGTCGTACTGGTCATATTTCTGGCGCGGACCGCCCTCGGCCTGGTCCGGCGTCTCGATGTGGTCGCACATGTAGCCCAGCAGGAAATAGCCGGCTCCCTGATGCCCCTTGAAGGCCGATTTTTCCGCAAGTTCGAAACTGCGGTTGAGGTCGGTACCGACGCCGATGCCGTCGTGATACATCATGGCCAGCAGGCCGTCGCGTTCGTAACTGTCCGGTGCGGACTCGACAAGGGTCGCCGCTTCCTTTTCCGCTTCGGGACTGTCGTCGCCGTCAAGCAGGATATCAACGAATTCTTCCGAAAGTGTCATGGTCAGTCAAACATTACCCCGGGGTTCATCTGCGACGGCGTGTTCCAGTCTATGCCGTATATTTCTCTCAGCACCCGCTTCTCTTCGTCCCAGTATCTGAAACAGAAGCCCATGTGACGGGGAACGTCTGCCAGCCGGGCTTCGACCTCGTCAATCATGTCGTAATAGATTTCCTCCCAGTCGCGGGTGTATTCCACGGGGTCGCGGCGCAGGTATCCGGTGTCCGGATTGAAAATTATATCGGTGAGTTCGGCGGCTGTGAAAAAAACTGCAATCCACTTTTTGAAATCCTTCATATGCCTTCTTTCAAAGCCATCGCTGCCCAGCAGCAACCTCAGTCGCAGGTATGTCTCGACCTGCGGACGGACCGTCTCTGCGTGTACTCCGGGGTTGTGGCGGAACATCGTCCACAGATAGGATTCCAGAATTTCGTAAAGGTCGTGGCGGTAGACACTTTCGCCTATTGCCTCGGCGATCCGCGGGATGGTCTGAATCAGCACGTCGGCGCTGATTTCGTCGAATCCTGTCATCTCAAGCAGGCCTTCGGCCACGTCTTGCAGCGACCGCAGGTCCTCGGCCGCGACGTAGGCCTCGGCCAGCAGGCAGTAGATCTGTAGCATTTGCAGGTCGTATTCATGCGAGCCGTTTTCGGGTATTATCATATCCAGGAGATTGCGATAGAGCAGGATATCTGCCTCGGTGCCTTCGGGTGCGCTTTCCTTGCGCAGCGCGAAGGCGCTGTCAATGCGCTCGTCGACGGTCGCGGACTTGTCGGCCAACAGGTCCTCCAGGGCATCGGTGAATTTTGTTGTTTCCATGGTGTCCTATATATTTATTTGGTGAGAGGTTCCGGGGGCCTTGTTGCCCCGTTTCGGCAAAGATAGCAAATATATTTCGACAGACAGGATTCCCGGACGAAAAAACATGCACTTACAGCGATTTCAGAATCATGCTGTTCGCGCGGTCCACGACCGAACTGTCCAGCGATGCCAGGTAGATGCGGGTGGTACTTTCGCAGTCGTGTCCCATTCCCTGGGAAATCACACTCAGCGGCACCCCCTTGGTTTTGGCGGCCGAGGCCCAACTGTGGCGCGCCACGTAGAGGGTCAGGGGTATGCGGATTCCGGCCATCCCGGCAATGACCTTCAGACTGCGGTTTATGTTGTAACTCATGTTGCGGTAGGCCCGGCGCTCGTTGAGGCCGGCACGTCGGATTATCGGCAGCAGATACATACTGTCGTTAGCGGGGTATTTCTCCATAATCTGCTGCATCTCGCCCGTCCAGCCTATCGACAGCCGCTGGCCAGTCTTGCGGCGGCGGTAGGTGACGCAGCCGTCGCACAGGTCGGTCTTTTTCAGGAAAGCCATGTCGATGAAACTCATCCCCCGGAGATAGAAACTCATCATGAACATATCACGCGCATAGTCGAGTTTGAAATCGTCGGACAGATTGAGCGATTTTATCCGGCTGACCATTTCCAGCGGTATGGCGCGTTTCACGGTCCGGTCCACGCCGGTATAGACGTGGCGGAAGGGATAGTTGTTTTCCGTTATTTCCTGCTCGACGGCGCGATTGTATGTGGCGCGGAGGATTCTGATATAGAACGAGACTGTGTTCGGCACGATTTCGCGCCGTCGCAGCCATACCTCGTACGATTCCATGATTTCTCCGGTCAGGCAGTCGAGCATAATGTCCTCGCCACCGCGGAATTTGCGGAAATCATTGAGGGTCGATGTATACGTTTCCGCACAGCGTACCCGTCCCATACTCCGGAAATTCAGGATTATACGGCGCATGAAATTGAACAGCGAGTATTCGCTGAGGTGGCGTCTGAATTCCACCACGATTTCATCCACCGTAAATCCGGCGCCTTCCTGTTCCATCTTGTTGATAATCCGTTTGAGCCGTTCGACGTCGTGGCGCACCTTCTCGCGGATGTCGTCCGGTATGCTTCCATGGATTCTCCGGCTGTCGGCCACCGGGCAGTCGCGACGCTTGTCCCAAAGGCGCGGAGGCAGGTGTAAGTCAGTGACGATTTGGCGCGTCTTGCGCTGATGTGTTATCTGATAGAAGATTGTGCCCTCGCGCCCCTCGACTGTCGACGGACGGAATTTTACTTTAATAGATGTCATGGTGAGATAATTGAGATTGACGAAAATGGTTGTTTTACACCTTACGGTCCTCCACGGCGCCGCAAGGTTGTCAGTCTCAAAGTTCCAAAATTATTTCGTATCTTTGTCCTCGTGAATTTTATTAGTGCAGTAAGCAAATGGATATTCTGATTCTTTTGATTGGCCTTGGCCTGATTTTGCTAGGGGCCAATCTGTTGACCGACGGCGCGGCCTCGGTGGCGCGACGCCTTGGCGTGAGCGACCTCGTAGTTGGTCTTACCGTCGTGGCCTTCGGTACGTCGGCTCCGGAACTTGTCATAAGCCTGATGTCGGCCATCGACGGGCACACCGAGATTTCCATCGGCAACGTGGTGGGTAGCAACATATTTAATGTCCTGGTTATTATCGGCGTCACGGCCATGATATGCCCGCTCAGGGTGGGACGGTCGTTGCTGTCGGCCGACATTCCGCTGGTCGGAGTTTCGGCGCTCGCCCTCCTGGCCATGGGCAGCGGCCCGTGGCTCGGCGAAGCCGGCCCCAGAGTGTTGTCGCGCACCGACGGCATAGTCCTGCTGCTGTTCTTCACTATATTCCTGAGATATTCTATCGGCCAGGCGCGCAACGGCGCCGCTCCCGCGGGCGATGAAACGGCCGCCCCCATGCCCGTCTGGAAATCCGTGGCATGGATTGTCTTCGGTCTGGCCGGACTGATTGGCGGCGGCAATCTGTTTGTCGACGGTGCATCAGGTATCGCCTCATCGCTCGGCGTCAGTGATGCCGTCATTGGCCTGACCGTCGTGGCTGCCGGCACTTCACTGCCTGAATTGGCCACCTCCGTGGTCTCGGCGCTCAAAGGCAAGGCCGACATGGCCATCGGCAACGTCATCGGCAGCAATATCTTTAATATATTCTTCGTACTCGGCGCATCGGCTACGGTGCGTCCCTTGCAGTTCGGCTCAATCGGCGAGGTCGACCTTCTGGTGATGACCGGCGCCTGCCTGCTCTTCTGGCTCGTGGGTCAGTTCTGGGGCCAGCGCACAATCAACAGAACCGAAGGTGCCCTGCTTGTCGCATGCTACGTGGCCTATACCGTGTGGCTGATTGCCGGGGCCTGATATTGATGACGCTTTCCCTCGCAGGTTTATGAAAATTATCTGTACCTCCGATTGGCATCTCGGCAAGATGTTTCACGGTATCGACTGTCTGCCGGCTCACAGGCATTTTTTCGACTTGCTGCTTGATTGTCTGAAACGCGAGCAACCCGATGCACTTCTGGTCTCCGGCGATGTGTTTGACAACGCCAATCCTTCGTCGGCCTCGCGTCGGCTGTACTATGATTTTCTTGCCGGCGTGGCCGAATGTTGCCCCTCGATGCTCACTGTAATCACCGCCGGCAACCACGATTCCGCCTCCCGCCTTGAGGCGCCCCGTCCGCTGCTCGAACGCCACCGTGTCGAGATCCGTGGTAATCTGCGCCGTCGCTGGATACCTGCCGCCGACGATACTCCGGCAGGATGGGAATATGACTTCGACGACCTTATAATTCCCCTGACCGGGGCCGACGGCACCTCCGCGGCAATTATCGCCGTTCCGTATATCCGTACGGACTTTGCCGGCACGGGCACTTATTCCGACAGCGTCAACTCCATTCTGCGCCGTCTGGCCGGGCGCGCCCGCGAACTATATCCGGCCTCGCAGCCTGTGATGATGACCCATCTGTATGCTTCCGGAGCACTTATCGCCGCCCGCGACGCCTCGGAACAGATTGTTGTGGGCGGACTGGACTGTGTGGATTTCGGCCCCTGGCCCGACCATCCCTATTATATGACCTGCGGACACATACACCGCCGCCAAAGGGTAGGGGGCACAGAATGGGCGCGTTATTGCGGCAGTGTGCTACCCATGTCCTTCGCCGAGACGAATTACAGGCACGGTGTGGACCTCGTCGAGATTTCGGCCGACGCCCCCGCACGAGTAGGATTCCTCGAATACATGCCGACGCACCCCCTGGCCGAACTGCCCCTCGATGCCGAAGCCGCAACGCCAGTGCAGATCAAGAAACTGATTGCTGCGGTACTGCCGCCGCTCGTCGGCCCGGGACCCGACGACAATTCTGTATATGTATCCCTGAAAGTGCTTGCAGACAAGGTCGACAGCGAGATAGTCTCGGACCTCGAGGCAGCCGTTGCCGCGCGCAATGCGATCCTGTGCCGTGTGAGGCGGGTGATTCCCGCCATGGAAACCAATTCCGGACCATCTGAAACCTTGCTGGATATTGACGATGTACTATCGCGCGACCCGGTCGAGGCCATCGACGAGGCCTATCGCTTCAAACATAAATCACCCCTGCCAGACGAAAGCCGCGACATGCTTCGGCGGCTCGTCAACGAAGTAATGCTGCAACAAAACAATTAACGGCCGACGATGAGACTCCTGAAACTGGAATTGCTGAATCTTGCTTCGCTCGATAATCCCGAGGGCGAGGTCATAGATTTTGAAAACGGTCCCGTGGGCCGTTGCAACATATTTTCGATTGTCGGGCCTACGGGAAGCGGAAAATCCACGATCCTCGATGCCATTAGTCTTGCCCTTTTCGGCACCGCGCCGCGCTATCACACCGGCACCGGCCGCAAGTTCCGCAACACCATCTATTCCGGCGCCGGAAACGAACCTGACATCGCGCCCAAGGATTGTCGCAATATCCTGACGCGTGGCAAAAAATCCTGCTACGCAAAACTTACTTTCCTGGCCAACAATGGCCATCCCTACCGGGCCGAATGGCATACAGGCTTCCGTCGCAAGAAATATTCCGAGGTCATAAACCGTCTTTATGTGCTTGACTGCACTGCCGACGGCACTGGGGTCGAGCGCGAGGAGGACTGGGCTTCGGTCCCGCAGATTATCGGTCTGGACTACAACCAGTTCATGCGCACAGTTGTCATCGCCCAGGGTTCGTTTGCCAACTTTCTGAGCGCCGACGAGAACACCCGTTACGAACTGTTGGAAAAACTTGTAGGCAACGGTGAGCAGTATCGCAGCATCGCCGCCGAAATCGAGTCGCGCCGCCGACTGGCTGCCGCGACACTGTCGGAAATCAGTTCGCGGGTTTCGGCTTTCTCCGAAGTCCTCCTGGCCGACGACGAAGTTGCGACGCTAACGTCCGCGATTAACACACTCGAACGTCAGGCTTCCGAGCGTCGTGCGCGGTTGGCTGACTTGCTTGCATCCATCGGATGGTATGAGTCTGAGAAATTGCTGTTTGACGCTGTCCTGGCCGACCGCATCGACCGCGACCGCGTACTCCTTGCCGTCATGTCGTCTGCCCCGGTGGCCGCGCGCCTCGGGCTTTTCGACCGTACACGTCCTGCTGTCGATATTCTGAATCAGATTCGCCGTCTGGAGACCGAAATTGCCGAAACGGACCGTCTGATGGCCGACCTTGCCACGAAAATCGTCACAGGCAGGTCGTCGCTCAATGCCTTGCAGTCGGCTGCGGCTCTGCTTTCCGAACAGAACCAGAAAGCCGCAGCCGACCTTGAATCCGCACGCCCCGCTATAAACAAGGCGCGAACCATCAAGGGGACTCTTGCTGCGGCACGCAAAAATCTTGCCGACAGCAAAATAGCCGTGTCGCAGGCCGAAAAAGACCATTACGCTTCCTGTGACGATCTGAAAAAGAATAGTGAAGAAGCCGATAAGGCCTCGGATTCTGTCCGTCAACTCAAAACCCGCCGCGACGAACTCGCTGTCGCGGCCCAAAAAGAATTGAAAACCCTCGACGTGGCTGTTGCCGAGGCCCGTAACAAACTGACAGTCGAGGAAACTGCCATTTCCGCCGACAGTCTCCCGGAACTGCGCGGCGCAAAGGCTGCGGCCGACGCTCTTGTGGCCGACATCAGCGCCGCAGTCGACTTCAATACCAGAATTAAGGCTAAAACCGATGCGAGGACAGCCGCCGAATCCGAAATCGGCCGTTTAGCATCTGATAACGCTTCTCTCACGGCTGCTTTGGCCGCGATTGATACCGCAACGCTTACTTCCGAAATCACCACCCTGCGTGATGCCAGGGCGATAATGCTCGGGAAGAACCTGCTGCAACTGCGTGAGAATCTTGTCGAAAACCAACCTTGCCCGCTTTGCGGAGCCTTGCACCATCCGTACAGCGATACCGGCGGTTTCCAATCCCACACCGATGCAATGCAGGTTGCCATCGACGCGAAGCAAAAGGATCTTGACGTCGCCCTCACCCGTCGTGAGGCCCTGCAATCGCAGATCAATGCCAACAACGGTGCTACATCCACCCTCGGATTGTCGCTGAAATCCATTGTTGCCGAACTGGATACCCTTACCGCGGGACTCGATGCTATTACGGCACGGCGCCCCGAGTGTGCTGCCGATTCCGGTTCGTTGCAGTCGATGTTGGCCGCTGCCCGCAAATCTTCCGCCGCCGCTGACAAAGCCCTCGACGATTACAATGCGCGGCAACTCCGTGTCACTAACCTGCGCAAAGAATACGATGCGACTGTCCACAATCGTGACACTCGGCGCTCGGTCCTTGACGAGGCCGTCCGCCGCGCCGATACACAATTGAACGAAGCCGAAAAGCATCTTTCCGCCCTCACGGCCAAGGCTCCGGTGCTTGCCGCCCGTAGCGATGAACTCTTGCGGAAATTTGGCGAGGCCATTGGCGTCTTCGATAATCTGAACGTACAGGTTTCTCTGCTGCAGGATGACCTGCGCGCTGCCATAGGCGACGGGGACCCGGACGCCATTGAAAAGGCTCTCTCCGACCAAGTCGCTGCCACCGCTGCGGCTCTCAAAACCAGGAATGAGGAAATCCTCGCTGCCGAAAAATCAATGGCCGCTCTCAGGGCCGAAGAAAAGTCGGCGCTCGAGCGGCGCAAGACGGCCTGCACGGCCAAAGACAGTGCCGCGGCCGCACTTTCGGCCTGGATTGGGAATCATCCCGGAATTTCCCGGGCCGATGTCGAATCCGTTTGCGATGCGCCCGACGACTGGGAGGCCATGCGCCGCCAACTGAAGCAGACCGACGACGCTTTCACCGCCGCCTTGGCCACGCTCGAACGCAGCGAGGCGGCATATCGCGCTCACTTTGAAAACGCTCCCGCGCAGTCTCGTGCCGATCTTGAGACCGAACGCGACCGTATTACCGCCGTTGCCGACGACGAACTTGTCGCCGCACGCGCCCGGCTCAGCGAGCATCAGCGCGCTTCGGCCCAACTTGCCGGTCTTAAAGACGATTATTTACGTGCCCGCGACGATGATGCCGCCTGGGCTAAGATTTATGACGCTATCGGGGCCGACGGCAAGACGATGCGCCGTATAGCCCAGTGTTTCACCCTCGGCTTCCTTGTCCGCCACGCTAACGCCGAAATACGCCGCTTCAACCGCCGCTATGAATTGGTCCACGTCCCGGATTCGCTGGCAATACGTGTCGTTGACCACGACCGCGGCGACGATGTACGCGAGACCTCGTCGCTTTCCGGTGGCGAGACTTTCATCGTCAGTCTCGGTCTGGCCCTGGGTCTCTCGTCCCTGTCCTCGCGGAATGTATCGTTCTCCAACCTGTTCATTGACGAAGGCTTCGGAACGCTCGACCCCGATTCACTGGCCATGGTTATTGATTCCCTGGCGTCCTTACAGTCGAATCAGGGCAAGAAAGTCGGCGTTATAAGTCACACCGACATGATGAGCGAACGTATTTCCACCCGGATAAGTGTGGTGCCGGTCGGGAATTCCGGCGGCAGCCGTATCGAAATCATCGGTGGATGATTCAGTAAGTAATTAATTGAAACCATGAATATTCAGGAAGTCAGAGATTTTTGTCTGTCGCTGCCGCATGCCACGGAACGCAGCCCGTTCGGTCCCGACACGCTTTCGCTGGAAATCGGCGGCAAGATATTCTGCCTGATGGACCTTTCTGGCAACTGGCAGTTTTACAACATCAAGGTCAATCCCGATTTTTCGATAGAACTCCGCGACCGTTTTTCATCCGTTCGCCCCGGCTATCACATGAACAAACGTCACTGGATTTCTGTCGATTTCGACAACGATATCCCGCCAAAAACGGAACGCGAGATTCTGCGCCACGCCTATCGCTGCACTGCCGCCGGGCTCACGCTGAAACTCCGTCGGCAACTGGGCCTGGATTTAAATGATTTGAAATAATTCATGATAGAATTCAAACGGATATGAAACACAACTTTACACCACGCGCATGGCTGTTGCCGCAGCCTGTACTGATTCTTGGCACTTACGATGCCGACGGAACTCCCAATGCCATGAACGCCGCCTGGGGCGGCCAATGGGACGCGACGGAAATCGTAATTTCCCTCGGCTCGCATGCCACCACCGACAATCTGAAACGCTGTGCCGACTTCACGGTCGCTTTTGCCACCTCCGGCACCATGAAGGCTGCCGACTATATTGGTCTGGTCAGCGGTCGCAAGGTCCCGGACAAGGTTGCCCGCGCCGGATGGGCCTCGGAAAAGGCTCCCAACGTCAACGCCCCTGTCTTTGACGTCTTTCCCATGACTATGGAATGTCGCGCCAAGCAGAAAATCGACGAATCGGAATCCGGCTGCTATCTTGTGGCCGACATCGTCAATATTATTTGCGACGACGCATATCTCGCTGCCGACGGCAAGCCCGATGTTGAGAAAATGGACCTTATTACTTTCGACCCGATTCACAACGGCTACATCTGTATGGGCGAGCGTGTCGGCAACGCTTTTGCCGACGGAAAGGAACTGAAACAGTAATGTCTCTGCGAAACTTATTCCGCTGCCGGATTGTTGCTATCTTTGTAATTATAATCTCATTGACAATGAATGCACAGGTAAAGAAACTCCCGGCACCATCGTTCACCG
>CAJJOO010000024.1 GCA_905193395.1 uncultured Porphyromonadaceae bacterium | reverse complement strand
GGCGACTGGATTCTGGGCATGAACGCCACGCGCCTCTACACGCTGAAATACAGCAGTCCGGGCCATGTGCTGTCAATCGGGCGCGTGCAGACGCCTACGCTGGCCATGATTGTGAAGCGCCATTTCGAGATTCAGAATTTCAAGGCCACCGATTATTACGAGATACACACCCGCTACCGCGACACCGATTTCGCCTCGACGTTGCGTTTCCCGACGCCCGACGAGGCCGACACCGTGGTTTCGCGCCTCGCGCCGCTGACGCTCACCGTCACCGAGGTGACGCAGAAACAGACCAGGGAGGCGCCGCCGCGCCTGTTCGACCTCACCTCGCTGCAGGTGGAGTGTAACCGCCGCTGGGGCTGGAGCGCCGATGAATCCCTGCGCCTCATCCAGTCGCTCTACGAAAAGAAGGTGACGACCTATCCGCGTGTAGACACCACCTATCTTTCCGACGACATTTATCCGAAAGTGCCGGAAATCCTGCGGCGCATGACGCCCTACGCCCCGCAGACGGCGCCGGTGCTGGACGGCCGGATTCCGAAGTCGAAAAAGGTGTTCGACAGTTCCAAGGTCACCGACCACCATGCCATCATTCCCACGGGCGAGGCCCCGACGCGCCTTGTGGGCGACGAAAGGCTGATGTACCACCTGATTGCGCTGCGTTTCATCGCCGCCTTCTATCCCGACTGCCTGGCCATGCAGACCACCGTGAAGGCCAAGGTCGACGATGTGGAGTTCAAGGCCACCGGCAAGGTAATTACCGCCCCGGGATGGCGCGCTCTCTACAACAAGGCCGACGAGGCGCGGCGCGAGGACGGCAAGGAGGGTGAGGGAGACGATTCCGACCGCATCCTGCCTCCATTCACCGAGGGCGAGAGCGGCCCGCACGAGCCGTCGGCCGTGAAACGCACGCCGCAGCCGCCCAAACCATACACCGAGGGCACCCTGCTGCGCGCCATGGAAACGGCAGGCCGCAACATCGACGACGAGGCCCTGCGCGAGGCCATGAAGGAAAACGGCATCGGCCGTCCGTCGACCCGCGCCGCCATCATCGAGACCCTGTTCCGTCGCAAGTATATCGCCCGCAACCGCAAGAGCATCGTGGCTACGCAGGCGGGAATAGACCTCATCGCCACTATCAACGAGGAACTGCTGAAAAGCGCGCGCCTCACCGGAATCTGGGAAAACAAACTGCGCCGAATCTCGCGCGGCGAATACAATGCCTCGGATTTCATCGCCGAACTCAAAGAAATGATCGGCAAAATCGTGGTCGACGTGCTGAGCGACAATTCCTCGCGCCGCATCGAGGTCCCCGACGCCACGGCCGCGAAGGGCAAGGAGGCAAAGAGTGATAAACCCGCCGCAAAGCCCCGCAAGCCCTCGAAACCGCGGGCCAAGGCGCCGGCCGATTATGCCGACATCCCCTGCCCGCTCTGCGGCAAGGGACACATAATGAAAGGTCGCACAGCCTTCGGCTGCTCGGCCTATGCCGACGGCTGCACGTTCCGCGCGCCTTTCGACACCTATCCCGAAACCCTTACCCCGGCCGCGCTGGCGCGCAGGCTCGCAGCGAAAAAGAAATGAGCCAGACCGTTCAGACCATTATTGTGGCCGTAATTGTGGCCGTCGCCGCCGTGATGCTCGTCAGGCTGCTGCGCAAACCCTCCGGAGGCTGCGAGGGCTGTGCCCTCAAAGACAACTGCAAGCGCGACGGCCGTCGTCGCGGCAATGACTGCCGCCGTTAGACGCCGTCTTTTCACCATCGCTACGGCAAACATTTTCGACTTTACAAAAGTTATATAAGTACACCCGCGGAATCCGGCGGGTAGTGACGCAGCATATCCGTGCCCGCCACAGTCGATTTTTGTAAGTCTAATCTTATGCCGGAACGATGAACCTTCCAGAACGCAATATCACCGCGGCCTTTTTCGCCGCGATATGCCTGGCCGCGGCCGCAGTGTCGCCGCAGCAGCCCGTGCCCGGGTCGTGGGCCTATGCCGAAGTGCCCCAACAGACGTTGCCCTCGGACGACGCATGGTGGGAGGCTTTCGAGGACCCACTGCTCGACTCGCTGATTTCCGAGGCCGAGGATGCCAACTACGACGTTCTGGGCGCGATGCACCGTATGGAGGCGGCGTCGCGGCAGATCGAGGCGGCCCGCGCGGCCTATTTCCCGACCGTCGGCATCGACGCCTCGTACACGCGCCGCCGCGAGGAAGGTATCTCGACCAATACCTACGCCCTGGGGGCGACCCTCAACTGGGAAATCGACCTTTTCGGCAAGGTCCGTGCCAACGTGGGCCGTAGCCGCGCCGCTTACCGCGCCACACGTGCCGAATGGGTGGGTACGATGGTGAGCATGAGTGCCGCCATGGCCTCGGCCTACATCGGGCTGCGCACCTGCCAGGCCGAACTGGCCGTGGCACGCGAGCATATCATCCGCCAGGACACCATCGCCGGCATTGCCCGCTACCGCTACGAGTGCGGCCTGGCGGCCAAGGGCGACGTGGACCAGGCCCTGACGGTGCTGTATTCCACCCGTGCCACGGTGCCTGCGCTGGAGACCTCAGCGCGCTCGTATATCAACGCCATCGCCCTGCTGCTGGGCGTGTATCCCGGCGACGTGGCCGCAAGGCTGTCGGCCGGGCGCAACATTCCGCATTTCTACGGCCCGGTGGTCACCGGCGTACCGGCCGACCTGCTGCGCCGGCGCCCGGACATAGTGCAGGCCGAGGCCACCCTCGACGAGGCTGCCGCAGCCCTGGGAATCGCCCGCAAGGACTATCTGCCCACGCTCTCGGTGCAGGCTTCGGCCGGCGTGTCGGCGCCGCGGCCCGGCGATATGTTCACCTCGCGCGGATTCTATTATTCGGTGGCGCCGACGCTGTCGTGGACTCTGTTCGACGGCCTGGCGCGGCGTGCCGGCGTCGAGGCCGCCCGCGAGACCCTTCAGGCCGGCGTGGAGGCCTACAACCAGGCGGTCATGGGGGCCTACTGCGAGGTCGACAACGCCCTGGTGTCTTACTACAACATCCTGCGGCAGATTGCCGAGTACGAGGCCGCCGTATCCTCGGCTGCCGATTTCCTGAACCAGTCACTGGAACTCTACCGCCAGGGACTGACGGAATTTGTAAACGTTGCCAACGCGCAGGTCGACCTGCTGCAGTTCACCAACTCGCTGCTGGTGGCCCGCGGGCAGGCCTCGACGGCGCTTGTGACTCTCTACAAGGCCCTGGGCGGCGGCTACGACTCGCTGCTGGCCGACGAAAACTGAATACGAAAAAACATACATAAAACGCAATATAATGAAATACGGCAAACTGATACTCGCCCCGGCCCTCGTCCTGATGCTGGCGTCGTGCCATCGCAGCCACCGCAGTGAAACCGGCGAAGGCCCCATGACCGTGACGGTGGCGCCGGTAGTCACCGATTCGGTGACGCTCTACAAGGAATACCCCGGCACGCTGCATGCCAACGACATGGTGGAGGTGGTGTGCCGCGTCAACGGCACGCTGCTGACGGTCGACTACACCAAGGGTACGCGCGTAGTCAAGGGACAGTTGCTGGCCACAATCGACCCCACTACATACCGTAATGCCGTCGCCGAGGCCGAGGCTACCCTGGAAACGGCCCGCAGCAGCAACCAGTATGCCGAGGCCCATTATGCCGCCGTGCAGGCCGCCGCGGCCCACAATGCCGTGTCGCAGATGGAATTGGCCCAGGCCCTGAGCCAGCGCGACCAGAGCCGCGCCGCTATCAACAATGCCAGCGCCGCCCTGTCGCAGGCCCGCACAAACCTGGCCAAATGCACCATCAAGGCCCCGATGACCGGACATATCGGCGCCTGCATCTATTCCGAAGGCGCCTACCTGGCCGGCGAGGGCGAGCCTGTAAAGATGACCGAAATCTATTCCGACGCCATCATGGAGGCTTATTTCTATATCGAGGATGCCTCGTTCCTGCGCATGTTCGAGAATCCCGACGCCCGTAGCGACATCGACTATACCCGCGTGCCGGTGGCCTTCTCCGAACGTCTGCCGCACGACTACACCGCCGACATGACCTATATCTCGCCGGCGGTCGACCCCTCGACCGGTACGATGCTGGTACGCGCCAACATCGACAACCGCTGGGGCGAACTGCGCGACGGCATGTACGTCACCGTGTCGCTGCCCTACCGCACCGACCCGCAGGCCATGCTGGTGCGCGACGCCTCGATTTCCACCGACCAGCGCGGCAAATACCTCTACACCGTGACGGATTCCAATACAGTGGTCTATACGCCCATCGAGACCGGCGGTCTGGTGAACGACACCATGCGCGTGGTGACCTCGGGCGTGCGCCCCGGCCAGCGCTATGTGACGCAGGCCCTGCTGAAGGTGCGCGACGGCATGCCCGTGAAGCCCGTCGAGACACGCTGATTCCGGTTTAACACGAAATTCCCAGAGCCATGTTTTCAAGATTCTTCATCAACCGGCCCATATTCTCGATAGTCATCGCCATTGCGATGGTTCTGGCCGGCGCGCTCACATATTCGTCGCTGCCCGTGTCGCAGTATCCCGACATCACCCCGCCCACAGTGATGGTGACGGCCATGTATCCGGGTGCCGACGCCCGCACTGTGGCCGAGACCGTCGGTGTGCCCATCGAGCAGCAGGTGAACGGCGTCGAGGGCATGATGTACATGAGCAGCAATTCGGGTTCGGACGGCTCGTATATGCTGACAATCACCTTCGAGGAGGGTACCGACCCGGACATGGCTACCGTCAAGGTGCAGAACCGCATCTCGGAGGCCGAACCGACCCTGCCGGCCGCAGTCAAGCAGCAGGGGGTGTCGGTGTCGTCGCGTTCGTCGAACCGCATCCTGTTCATATCGCTTGATTCCGACCGCCCCGACCTGTATTCAGCGCTGTTCCTCACCAACTATGCACAACTGCACATCACCGACGAACTGGCGCGTCTGCCGGGCGTGGGCGATGTGGAGGCCTTCGGCGCAGGCGAGTACAGCATGCGCATATGGCTCGATCCGGACCGTATGCGCGAGCGCAACCTGACGCCCGCCGACGTGATGGCCGCCATCCAGTCGCAGAACATGCAGGTGTCGGCCGGTTCTGTCGGCGCGGCTCCAACCTCGTCCGACGAGCAGTTCACCTACACCCTCACCACGCGCGGACGCCTGACGGACCCCGCCGAGTTCGGCAACATAGTGCTGCGTTCGGGCGACAACGGCAACATCCTGCGTCTGCGCGACGTGGCCACAATCGATCTCGGTTCGGAGTCGTACAGCCAGATTGCGCGCGTCAACGGCCGTCAGACGGCCATGATCGGAGTGTCGCAACTGTCGGGCTCCAACGCCTTGCAGGTGGCCCGCGAGTGCGAGGCTAAACTGAAGGAACTGCAGCCGTATTTTCCGCCGGGCGTCACGTACAACGTGATGCTCGACACCACCGACTTCGTCACCGCGTCGATTGACGAACTTCTCGTCACTTTCCTTGAAACCACCATCCTGGTGATGCTGGTGATTCTGATATTTTTGCAGAACTGGCGCGCGGTGATTATCCCTATGCTGACGATTCCGGTCTCGCTCATCGCCACGCTGGCGGTGATGAAATGGATGGGATTCACCCTCAACACCCTGACCCTTTTCGGTCTCGTTCTGGCGATTGCCATTGTGGTGGACGATGCCATTGTTGTGGTGGAGGACTGCTCGCGCCTCCTGGACCAGGGAAAACTGACGCCGCGGCAGGCGGCCACGCGGGCCATGACCGAGTTGCAGGGACCCGTAATCGGCGAGGTCCTGGTGCTGCTGTCTGTCTTCCTGCCGACGGCTATGGTGAGCGGTATCACGGGACAGTTGTACAAACAGTTTGCCCTGACCATCGCCGTTTCGACGGCCTTCTCGGGCTTCAACGCCCTTACGTTCACCCCGGCCATGTGCGCCCTGTTCCTGCGGCCGCGCAAGCAGGTCACCTTCTTCCTCTACCGCTGGTGGAACAAGGGCTTCGGCGCCGTGCTGAACACTTACATGAATATCGTGGGCAAGTTCCTGCGCCGTCCGCTGGTGGCCATCGCCACATATTTCCTGGTCACGGGCCTGGCTTTCTGGGGATTTCTCAGTTGGCCAACATCATATATCCCTTCCGAGGACATGGGCTATTTCCTGTCGTCGGTCCAGATGCCCCAGGGGGCGTCGCTTGACCGCACCGACCGCATCATGACCGAGTATTCCGAGCGTGTGCGTGCCATTCCCGGCGTCAAGGACGTGATGGCCGTCAGCGGCATTTCGTTCATGGGCGGCGGCTCCAGTTCCAACATGGGTTCGATGTTCGTGATGCTCGAGCCGTGGAGCGAGCGCAAGGGCCGCGCGCTGTCGGTGGACGGTATCATGGCCCGCGCCGCGGCCATTGCCGACTCGATGCAGGAGCCGGTGATATTCTCGCTGAATCCTCCGGCCATTCCGGGCCTCGGTCTCACATCGGGTCTCGAAATGCAGTTGCTGGACATCAATAACCTGGGACCGGACGCCATGAAGCAGGCCATCGCCGACATCAGCCGCCGCGCAGCGTCCGACAGCCGCATCGCTTCGGTCACGTCGCTCTACGAGGGCAGCGTGCCGCAATATACCATTGACATCGACCGCAACCGCGTCAAGATGCAGGGGCTGACGCTGGAAAGTGTCTATTCCACGCTGTCGGCCTTCATGGGCGGCAGTTATGTGAACGATTTCGTGGACTTCGGCCGCGTCTACCAGGTGAATATCGCGGCCGACAGCCCCGCCCGCGCGCATATCACCGACATTCCGCGGCTGACGGTGCGCAACTCCGAGGGCCGCATGGTGCCCTTCGCCTCGTTCGCCACCGTCCGGCCCGCCGCCGGGCAGTCGACCGTCGGACGATATAATATGTATGAGACGGCGTCGCTCACGGCCACCCCGGCGCATGGCGTAAGTTCGGCCGACGGCATCAAGGCCATGGAGGAACTGGTTTCGGAGACATTGGGCGACAATTATTCCTACGCCTGGACGGGCGAGGCCTACCAGGAGACTCAGTCCGGCACCACGGTCTCTTTTGTGCTTATCCTGGCCATCGTGATAACCCTGCTGGTACTTGCGGCGCAGTACGAGAGCCTCAGCGACCCCATCGCCGTGGTCATCGCGATGCCTACGGCCATCCTCGGCACCGTGGTGGGCTGTATCTTCATGGGGCAGTCAATCAGCGTCTACACGCAGATTGGTATCGTGCTGCTGCTGGGCCTTTCGGCCAAGAATGCCATCCTGATTGTGGAATATGCCCGCGACTACCGCCGGGCCGGACAGCCTGTGCGTCAGGCTGCCGCCGATGCCGGCCGTGTGCGCTTCCGTCCCATCATGATGACTGCGCTGGCTTTCGTCCTGGGCGTGATGCCGATGCTCTTCGCTACGGGCGCCGGAGCGGCCTCGCGAATCTCGCTCGGCACAGCCGTAGTGTTCGGTATGGCCATCAACGCCATTGTCGGCACGCTGTTCGTGCCCAACTTCTGGGAACTGCTCCAGCGCTTCAACGAGAAATACCTTGCCGGCTTCTTCGGCACCTCGCAGACGCCCGCGAAGACCAAGGACGACGGGGGCGGAGAGACGGTATAGCAGCAGGGAAAGGATAGCGGCCGGTCCCCGGCCGCGGCTTCGCACGCTGCGAACCTGAATGTCATGGTGTAGGGATGAACGCTCGTTCATCCGCATAATCTCGGCTCGGCTGCTCCGTGGAGCCGTCCTACGTAAATTATCGCTCTGTTTGGGGTCATTGGTGTGCGAGTCTTGACTCGCGAAGACGCCACGCGCCTAAAATATTCATCCGGAACCTGGAATCCGGCCTGGCTCTCCCTTCAAAATCTTCATGCACTCTTGGTAAGAGATTGACAATTTATTTAACTATCCGATTTACAGAGTTTTATCACACTGCAATTCCGGAATTTTCAAAACAAATTGAAGAAAGTTTTACTAAGAGGATTTTTTGCAAATTCCAAAACCGCTGAATTTCAAAATATTTTCGTAACTTTGCAGTGGTTTAGGCATCTCTTACCAAGAGATGCACACGGCCACAATAAGGCAACTTTTCGGAAGCCTGATGGAATCAAACCTATATATCGCTGAATATAAGGAATATAGATTCCACCAGGCCAAGTAGAAGAATACCCTGACAACATGCAAGGCGCCTCTGAAAATCTGCAAGACGCTCCCTTTTGGTTTGTCCTCAACCATGTCGGCACCACTTCAAGCGATTCGGCTGCGAACGCCGTAAACCGCTACAACGCCTATAACGGCAGCCGGCTGGAACTCTTCGCCCCGACCTATGTGGTCAGGGAGGAAAAGAACGGACAGATAAAGATGCGAACCGCCAATCTGACATTCCATTACGTGTTTGTCCGAGGCTCGTTCCCGGAAATCAAGTCGCTCTGCGGACAGAACAACGGCTTTTCGTTCCTCATTGACCGGAGCAGTTCCGACCGCTACGCCACCGTGACCGACCGCGAGATGTCGAATTTCAAAAATATTGCCCGCGCCTACAAGAATTGCCTCCCCTACTATCCCCTCGCTGAAACCAACCTGGAAGAAGGCGACCTGGTGGAGGTGGTCAACGGCGATTTCCCCGGCCTCATCGGCACTTACATGCCCAAGCCCAGGAGCAACGGCGGCCACATCGTGCTGAATGTATTTAATAATGTGGGGACGGTTGTCTTCAACGTCAAGGCCAGCGACGTGAGGGTGCTACGCTTCTCGGCGCAATCAACCCGCGCCAACGACCAGATTGACGCCTTCATCCCCAACCTGCTTGAAGCGCTGCAATATTTCGACGCCGACCGCCCCCTGCCCGACCGTCTCATTGCCCGTCTTTCGATGTTCTGCAACCGCATGGCCGTGGCCGACGTCAACAACCGCAAACTCAACGCCAAACTCCAGGCCCTGCTGTTCGGCGGCAACTTCATCCTTGGCAACACCGCCGACGCCGAAAAAGCCCGGGAACATTACGACAGGCTGAAAAGCGCCGTGACCAACGAATGGACACGCGCGCTCGTCGACCTGATATTCGCCGTCATTGACAACGACCGCGAACTGCTGCGACAGGCCAAGGAGCGCGTCGCAGCGCTGGTGCCCAACTCCAAGGCCCGGCAGATGATTGCCCGCGAATACGCGCATTACAACCCATAATTTCCAATGCCACTGACATTGCCGGAACGGATAACCGGCTACAATATCGGCGCGTCGTCGACCGCCGATGAACTCACCGTGCTGGCTCTGATTTTCGCAGAGGCGGGACGGCATGTGGCCTCGTTGTCCAGATTCTGCGCCGACCGCCTGAGCGAAATAAACGCCGAACTGGCCCGCAGAGGCATCCGTACATCGGCCGAACGCCTGTTCGATTTCACCGGCAGCGCGCTCGAGTCCATGACAATAAACGAACTGTTCAGCCACTACCGCCGTTGGCCCGTACGGCACGAACAACGCCACGCCGAAGGCCGCGAACTATTCACATTCTTCTACGAACGCCGAATAGTCGACCAATTGGCCACACGCCGGGCCGCAACCCTCGCCGAACAATTCAAAATCGACTACTGCACCCTCTCCTACTCCATCGCCATCGAGTCCCTGGCCCATATGCTCGGCCTTCCCGCCGGAAACGCCGCTGCAAAATTCCGTCCCGATGCCCGACGGGCGTACACAGCCGCGGAATTATACGCGCTCATCCGGCTATACACCGCATACGGCAGCATAGCCGAACGCGAACGCCTCGTAGAATACATCGACCTGGCGCTCAATCTTTTAAAAGACGCCGAAACCGATGCCGACACGCTCCGGCTGGCATCGCAACTGGCCGAAATTTCAA
>CAJJOO010000023.1 GCA_905193395.1 uncultured Porphyromonadaceae bacterium | reverse complement strand
ACGCGGGCACTTCGACAAAAGAGTGCACCATCCAGCGGCTTATCGACCGTCAGATTGGCCCGGGCACCCAGTACCTGCGTCTCCGTCTGCCCGAATATCCGCTGAATGTCAACGTGGTGACGGTGGACCTGAACAATCCCTACAACCGTATCGAAACCACCACGGCCAAGGAAAACTCGCGCGGCACCGAGAGTCTCGTGGCCGCCGCACAGCGCCAGTCGCGCGCCGGCCTGCGCCCCCTGGCAGCCGCCAACGCCAACTTCTGGGTCGTAGGCTCGCAGCCCGAAGGCCAGATATGGAGCGGCATCGCCCGCAATGTGTCGCTGCGTAACGGCAAGATGGTTGTCGAGAGTAACCAGCACCGCGACCAATGGGACGGCGGCACAATGCGCACCGGTATCGTATCGGTTAGTTACGACAGGATGCTGAATATCGACTACTGCGTGGCCTCCATCCGCATCAGCAACGACAAAATCGGCAGCGCCGAGGTACACCAGTGCAACAAGGGCGTGTGGAACGACGAAATCGGCATGTACAACAGTTTCTACGGCCCCACGACCCAGTTCATGCCCATCAACTCCAACGGCACCTATTTCATCGAGAACCTGAATGACGCTACCGAGGTGATTCTCGACCTGGCCGAAGGTCAGGAATGGCGCAGCGGCCAGCCCATGACCTTCGTCGTCAAAGAGGTGCGTCAGGATGCCGGACGCGGCACCCTGGGCAACCACGACCTGGCCCTGGTGGGCCGCGGCGACAACCGCGCCCTGCTGGCACGCCTGGCCGAGGGCGACCAGGTGGATCTGGTCTACACCTGGACTTTCAACCCCGGCACCGAGAAGGAAGTGACTCCGCTGGTAGAGCAGGCCGTGGGCGGCAACGCCCTGGTGATGCGCGGCGGCGAAATCCTCGAGCATAACTTTAACGAACAGTATAACTATCAGGTATATTCGCGCACGGGCTACGGCTGCTCGGCCGACGGCAAGACCCTCTATATCGTGGTTATCGACAAGTCGACTGACCCGAACTACGGCAACTCGGCCGGCTGCGGAACCGCAGTGATGTGTCAGATCGCCCGCTACCTGGGCTGCAGCAACATGGCCAACTTCGACGCCGGCGGCTCGGCCGAGATGATGGTGAACTATGCCATCGTAAACAAGACCACCGAAGGTTCGCCCCGCCCCGTGGCCAACGGCTGGATGGTATATTCCACCGCTCCCGAGGACGACACAGAGGTGGCTTCGCTGGCATTCTACGAGGCTTTCATCAAGATGCCCGTCTACACCACCCTTAAACCCCAGATTATCGCATACAACAAGTACGGCGCCATCCTGGACTATGACTACCAGGATTTCACCATCGAGAGTGAAGACAACATGGGCACCTGCGACAAGAACGAGTTTACCGCCGGGGCAAATGCCGGAACGTGCAAACTCACCGTCAAGGCCGGTAACGCCAGCGTGACAAAGGAAATAGAGATTGTCTCGGGGCCCGTAACGCTGAAACAGCCCGCCCTGCTCATCGACAACTACCGCGAATATCCCATGCAGGTAATCGCCACCGCCGGCGGTGTTGAATACGCCTGCAATCCGGCCCACCTGGAATGGACCGTGGACGACCCCACAGTGGCCACGATTGACGAAAACGGCGTGCTCCGCGGCCTGGCCGACGGCACAACCGCCGTTCACGGCAAAATCGGCGACAAGGAACTCGACGGCACCGTAACAGTAGAAATCGCCAAATCCAACATGATTCCCTTCGCCGCACCCGCCGACTGGACCATCAAGATGGCCGGCGGCATGAGCGGGGCCACAATGGCCGACGACGGCACCCTGACCTATGCCTACGCCGCTCCCCGCGCGCCCTACATCGACCTGTCGCGCGACAATGTGGCTATCTACTCGCTGCCCGATGAACTCTGGCTGGATTTCAACTCGTCTGTCGCCGTCAAGGACATCAGCCTCACCGTCCTGCTGGCCAACAATGCCCGCGAGGTGAAAGCCACCCTTGAACCCGCGGACGGCTACGCAGCCAACACCGACCACCACCTGGCCTTTGACATCGCCTCGCAACTGGGTACCGCCGACATGAACATCTTCCCCATCAAGGTGCGTCGTATGCGCTTCAACCTGGTGGCCTCGTCGTCGAACCGCGGCGACCAGTCGCTGAAATTGGGCGGCCTCATCGGTGAGTACAAGCATTTCGACGGTATCGAGGATGTGGCCGTGGCCGGCGGTAACGACAGCAACGCCGCCCGCCTGCGCGTGTCGCCCAATCCCGTTGAAGCCGGTTCGACACTGACCGTCAAGGCACTCGGCGTCGAAAGCGTGACCATCTACTCGATTTCCGGGGCTGCCGTATCGCAGACCGCCTGCGACCGCGGTGACTATGTGACCGTCCAGGCTCCCGCCGCAGCCGGCACCTATGTCGTTACGGCAGTGACCGCCGCCGGTCCGGCATCGGCTGTACTGATTGTACGCTAAGCAACAGCAAAAAAATTTCAAACCACACTCACACACAAGAATATGAAACGACTTATTATGAGCGTGGCGGCATTGGCGACCCTGGTGGCCGCCAATGCCCGCATCGCCGAGGTTTCGCAGCCCCAGCCCCTGCTGCAGGGTGTGCAGAGCAACCTCTACAATCCCGTGCTCAGCCCCGATGGCAGCAAACTGATGTTCTCGGCGGCCGACTACACCGACCTGCGCGTCTATGACTTCGACCTCGGCGTCACCGTCAAGGTGGTCGATGCCCCCCGCGCCGGCTTCGAGGCCCGATTCACCGAGGACAGCCGCACCATCACCTATGTGACCACCGACGGCACCCCCGGAGCCATGCACCGCACTTACCGCTACGACATCGCGCGCCGCAACAGCGTCGAGGCCGGCGCCCCCTCGCGCAGCAAGGAAATGAGCGCCCGCAGCGCTGCCGGAAACAGCGTGCGCACCCGCGGCAACGTGCTGTATCTCACCGTGAACGGCGTTGAGACGGAATATTCGCCCGTCGAAGCCGCCGCATATCTGTGGGCATCCCTCTCGCCCGACGGCAGCAAGGCCATGTTCGTGGCCGCCGGCCAGGGCGTGGTTGTAACCGACCTCAATGGCAAGGTAACCGCCCGCATCCCCGGTCTCGAAGCCCCCGTCTGGATGGGCAATGACCTCATCGTGGGCCAGCGTTCGGCCGACGACGGACACCAGTTCCGCTCGTCGCAGATTATCCTTGCCCGCGCCGACGGCAGCGAGGAACAGGCCCTCACCGCCCCCGAAAGCATGACTTTCACCCCCGCAGCCTCCGCGACAGCCGGACGAATCGTCTACGCCACCTTCGACGGCCGCCTGTATATGGTAAACGTAACCCTTAAATAAGCCAAAGCCATGAAACACAAGATTCTGACAACCGCCATGGCGGCAATCATGGCTTCGGCCGTCCAGGCCGCCCAGCCCTCCGACCTCCTCATCTTCATCAACCCAGGCCACGGCGGCTACGACACCGCCGACGACCGTAACGTGGTCATCGCACCCTACGGACCGGCCGACCCCGCCGGCTACTGGGAATCGAAGTCGAACCTCATCAAGGGCCTGTGGCTGCGCGACATGCTCACAGCCAAGGGATACCGTGTGGAAATGTCCCGCACCACCAACACCTCGGCCGACGACCTGCCCCTCTCCACAATCGACCGCATGGCCAACGAATCCGGCGCCGATTTCTTCTTCTCGATACACTCCAACGCCACCGGCACCGCCTCCAGGGCCAATTTCCCCCTGATGCTGTTCCGCGGTTACACCGACGAACCCTGCAATCCCGCCGACAAGCAAATGGCCCTGATTCTCAACCGCCACCTGCTTGAAAACCGCGCCACATACTGGACCAGCAGCGCCATGAACACCCAGGGCGACTGGTCGTTCTACACCTGGTGGCCTCCGAAAACCGGCCTCGGCGTGCTGCGCACACTGACTGTTCCCGGAATGTTGTCGGAAGGCTCGTTCCACGACTATATTCCCGAGACTTACCGCCTGATGAGCGAGGAATTCTGCCGCCTCGAAGCCTGGCATTTCCGTCGCGCCATCGATGAATTCTTCGGAATCGAGGGCGAGACTACCGGTCAGGTTGCCGGCCGTATCAACGACTCGATGCTGCCCCGCCCTGGCGATGAAATCTACCACGGCGAGGACAAATTCGCCACCGTCCAGGGTGCCCTGGTCGAACTGATTGACGCCGCCGGAACCGTGGTTGAGACCTATACCACCGACCAGGTGCATATCAACGGACTCTATGCCTTCCGCAATGTGAACCCCGGCCATTATACCCTACGCGTCAGCGCGTCCACCCACTATCCCGGCGAGTGCGAGATTGACGTGGAGGCCGACCGCATCACATACCAGAACTTCCGTCTGCTGAAAATCCGCGACACTGCGCCGCAGGTCGTCAGCCACTCGCCCGTGTGGGCCGACGGCGACGAACCGGTGATGTGCACCACTCCTATCGTGATGAAATTCAACTGGGACATGGAGACGGCCGTCACCGAAAAAGCCTTCACAATCAATCCGCCCGTGGAAGGCTCCTTCGCGTGGAGCGACCTCAACTACACCATGACCTTTACACCCACCGATGCCTACGAGCCCAATACGCTCTACACCGTGACGCTGGGCACCGAGGCCATGCACCCCGACAAACTGCATCTGGAGAAGCCCTACACTTTCACATTCCGCACCGCCGCCTCCAACCGTCTGAATCTGTTCTCGGCATGGCCTTACGACGGCGCAAGCGTCCACTTCGACGACGCGATGGTGGAACTGCGCTTCGACAACCATCCCGACACCAAGGATATCTACGACCAGGTGATTGTCACCGACTCGCAGGGCAACAAGGTGGCTTTCAACAAGCGCAAGAAGACGACTTCCAAGTCAACGTCGCCCTACGGATTCTTCCGTCTGGTATTCTCGAAAGACCTGGTTCCCGGCGAGACCTATACCATCCACTACGACGCCTCCATCTGCGACAGGAACGACCTGCATATGCCGGCCTCGATTGACGGACATTTCACTGCCACCGATTTCTCGACGCCGAAAGCCGACGAACTTTTCGACGCGATGACCGACGCCTCGGTATTCACCTTCGATGCCGCCGCTTCCACCAACGTGGCCACCGGTTCGGTGGCAGCCGATACGGGTGAGGCACTGTTCGACAACCGCTGCGTCGCCTTCTCCTATAAGTTCGGCACCGGCACCGAAGGCTCGGCCATGTGGCTGCGTTCGCCGCTGCCCGGCGACAAGGAAGTAGCCCGCGGAGCCGTTCTGGGTCTCCACATCTACGGCGACCAGAGTTGCAACGACCTGATGCTGCATTTCAGCGGCACCAATCAGGCCGTGAAGGCCGCCACCCTCGATTTCCAGGGCTGGCAGTATGTCACCGTTACCATTCCCGAAGGCGTCTACGGCACACTTACCGGCGTCAGCATCGAACGCTGCGGCATGCCTGTTTCGGTTGAAGGCACGGTGCGAATCGACCGCCTCCACATCGACAACACCAACGCAGGTATCGGCGATGCCGAGGCCGACAACGGCGAGGTGACCCTGACCGTCGGAAGCGAATTCCTCATTGCC
Source organism: uncultured Porphyromonadaceae bacterium (assembly GCA_905193395.1). Classification (GTDB taxonomy): domain Bacteria; phylum Bacteroidota; class Bacteroidia; order Bacteroidales; family Muribaculaceae; genus CAG-873. The sequence goes on along the minus strand of CAJJOO010000023.1, from coordinate 4,559 downwards.
AACGCGCCGACAACCATCCTGGGCGTGGAACTGTATTCCGCAGCGGGTGCCAAGGTGGCCGAAGCCCGCGGCAATGTGGTCAACATCATGTCGCTGGCACCCGGCACCTACGTCTGCCGCATAATCACCGCCGGCGGCACAACTGTAAAGAAAACTATTATTCAACACTAAACCATGAAATTAAAGCAATTATCGCTTCTCGTGGCAATTTCGGCAACGGCCCTTGCGGCCGCTGCCGGCCAGCCCGAGAGAATTGATGTCGAGGCCGGGGCTTTCCATCCCGTTCTGTCGCCAGACGGCTCGACACTCCTATATTCCACTGTCGACCACCACGGTCTGAAGGCCATGAATCTGGCCCAAGGCTCCGTGAGTGTGATCGACACCGAGGCCGCAGCCGGGTTCAATCCCGTGTTCTCGGCCGACGGCAGCCGCGTGTTCTACCGCACGGCGTCGCTTGTCGACGGCCTCGTGTATCGCGACGTACGCAGTTGTGAACCCGGCGGCAGCCCCATGCGGGTGGCCGAGCCTTCGCGCGGCGACGTCAATCTGCAGGCCCTGGGCGCAAACACTTATGCATATGCCGATTACCGCGACATCAAGGTGGCAGTGAACGGCCGCGAGACCGCCGTCAGCCCCCTCAGGGATGCCCACTCCTACTTGTGGGCGTCGCTGTCGCCCGACGGCAGCATGATGTCGTTCTCCGAACCCTTCATGGGCGTCTATATCTCCTCCCCCGACGGCACCTCTGCCCGCAAAGTACTGGACAAGGGCGATTATGTGGCCTGGGCCGGCCCCTCGACCATAATCGCCGTGGTGTCGAAAGACGACGGCTATGTGACCACCGAATCCTGGCTGGTGGCTGTCAACGTCAATACCGGCATCACCTCGGTCCTGACTCCCGCCGACATGAAGGTGGGCGAGGCTACGGCCTCGGCCGGCGGCATCGTGGTGTTCTCGGACATTAACGGCAACATGTATAAACTGGACCTTAACCGATGAGCGCCATGAAACGAATATTTCTGCTGATACTTGCGACCCTTGCAGTGACCGCCGGCGCCGATGCCAAACGCATGAGCGACCTCAAAATCTATATCAACCCCGGTCACGGCGGCTATACCTCCAACGACCGTCCCATCCATATCTATCCTTTCGCCGCCAACGACTCGGCCGGCTACTGGGAGTCGAAGAGCAACCTATACAAGGGCCTGCACATGTATCATATCCTCGACTCGCTGGGCGCCACACCCTATCTGTCGCGTATCAAGAACACCGAGGCCGACGACCGCTCGCTGAGCGGTATCGCCGCCGAAGCCAACCAGTTGGGCGTCGACCTGTTCTTCTCGATTCACTCGAACGCGGGCGAGAACGTCAACTATCCCCTGATGCTCTACCGCGAGCAGACAATAGGCACTCCCCGCTATCCCGAGAACATCACCCTTAGCAATATCCTAGGCAATACGCTGTATTCCAATAAACTGCCCGTCTGGACGCATCCCTTACAGGTAGCAGGCGACCTCACATTCTATCAGAATATGTGGGAGGGCGGCCTTGGCGTGCTCCGTACCCTCTACACCGTAGGTCTGCTCAGTGAGGGCGGCATGCACGAGCATCGTCCCGAATGTTACCGTCTGATGAACGACGACTACTGGTGGCTCGAGGCCTGGCACTTTGTTCACGCCATCATGGAATACTTCGATACCGAGGACCGTTTCGTCACCGGCAACGTGGCCGGCATCGTTTATGACGACCATAACCTCCGCGAAAAGGACATGCCCGTCAACTTTCACTATTTCGGCCGCGATGCCTTCGCGCCCGTCAACGGCTGTCTGATTGAACTTGTCGACGCTTCGGGCAATGTGGTTCAGAAACGCACCACCGACCAGTTGTACAACGGCGTGTTCGTGTTCCGCAACGTCGCTCCCGGCAACTACACCCTCCGCACCTCGCATGCCAAATATTATCCTGTAGAGGCTTCCGTTACAGTGACCGCAAACGAGGTGACCTACAACGACCTGCCCCTGGCCATGCGCCGCGAGTTCAACCTCGCCGTAACGGATTTCAAGACCGTCGCCGCTGCCGATCCCGCACTGGTTTCCTGCGCCACTACCCTGACATTCCGTTTCAATTCCGATATTGATACCGAATCGTTTGAAAAGGCCCTGACCATCGAACCTGCTGTGGAAGGCACTTTTGCTTATTCCGAGAACAACCACGTGGCCGTGTTTACCCCCGCTACTTCTTTCGAGCCGTCGACCGCCTACACCATCACCGTGGGCACCGGCGCCCGCCACACCGACCCCAATTTCGCCACCCCCGGTCTGAAAGAACCCTATGTGGCCAATTTCACCACAGCCGCGCGCAGCCGCGTGAACATGATGTCCCATTTCCCGGCTGACGGCGGAAATGTCCACTTTACATCGCCCGTCCTCGAACTGCGCTTCGACAGCCAGGTTGAAACCAAGGGTATACTGGACCACATCAGCATCACCGACAGCAAGGGCAATCCCGTTGAACTCTCCGTCCGCGGCAGCAAGTACAACCAGTTGGTCAAGCCCTACGGCAATGCCCTGCTGGCCATTTCCGGCGACCTTGTCAACGGTTCCGACTATACCATACGCGTCGACCGCAACCTGCGCGATAAGGAGGGCCTGCCTATGCCCGCCGACGTCACCTTCTCGTTCCATGCCGTTGACGTCACTGCCGACGCTGTAAACGAGACCGTTATCAATGACTTTGAAAAGAATGCGCCCTTTGCCTACTCGGCCGACGAATCAGCCGGTATCGGCACAGCCAAGCCCGCTTGCTCGAAATCGACCACCAGCAGCCTTTCGGGCAAGAACTCGGCACGTTTCACCTACACTTTCGCTGCTGAAAACGGCGGCAAGGCAGTCTGGAAATACAACGGCACCGAACCCGTGGCCATCGAGAGCGGCCGCAACCTGTCGATGTATATCGACGGTGATTTCAACGGCCACACCCTCTATCTCGGTCTCAACGACGGTACCGAAGTGACCTGGGTGAAAGCCGCCGACATCGATTTCCGCGGCTGGCAGCGCATAATCGTTCCGTGCAAGGATCTCGGCAACGGTTCGGCCATGACTCTCTACGGTCTGCGCCTTGACCAGGCCGACGGCCCCGTCACCATGAAGGGTACCTTCTATGTGGACGACATTGCCCTCACGTCGCAGTCGGGCATAGCCGATATCGACGTCGATGCTGCCGACGCACCTGCCGTTTACTACAACCTGCAGGGCATTCGCATCGAGAATCCCACCGAACCTGGCGTATATATCGAACGCCGCGGCACAGTCAGCCGCAAGGTGACAATTCCCTGAATTCCCGCAAAATAAACACAGATAAATAGCAAAGAGGCAGAGCCGCACCCGGCCCTGCCTCTTTTATATCCGCAATTTACTGCAAATTTACAGTAAATTGCGGATAGACTATAAAACGGCTCAGCCTCCACCTTATCGGAGTCCCGCCCGCGCCAATGTCATCTCATTCTTTACGCTTCCTTATTGCCAGAAATTATTCTTCAGAATTTGGAATTGCCGAAGCCATATTAAATCAAGTGTTTATATATCTAGGCTATTGCCAGGCGTCGTTTAGAAGGAAGTCTATTATGCCGATGAAGAATATGCCGTTTTCGTCGTAATAGGGTACAAAGTCATCGCCTTTCACCATGATTTTTTTAAATGATTCGGGAATTTTGACCAGCGATGCGATTTCCTGTTGCATTTTCTCTTCGTCGGGTATACTGTATGCCGACTGGATATAATATCTTTGCGAACCTTTGTTGGCTATGAAATCTATTTCTCGCTGACAATAGGTCGACTTGCCATCAGTCAGTTTCCTGTCCTCAATTACACCGATATCAACAAGAAACCCCATGCTGCGGAGGTGATTGAAGACGATATTCTCCATAATGTGCGTAGGTTCCTGCTGACGGAAGTTGAGAAGTGCGTTCCTCAGACCGATGTCGATTGAATAGTATTTCTTGATGGATTCAAAATACCGTTTGCCTTTGACGTCGTATCTTTCAGCGCTTTCAAACAGATAGGCTTCTTTAAGATAAGTCAGATATCTGACTATCGTCTCATTGTCAATCTTCACATGCTGGACCGAAAGAAGTGTATTAGCCAGTCTGTTGGGATTGGTCAGCGAACCGATTGAACTGCAAAGACAGCGAGCCAGCGCTTCCAGTGCGTCGGTATTCCGGATATTGTATCGTTCGATAACATCGTCAAAGTAGGTTTTATCCCACAATCTATTTAGGTAGGCAATCTTTTGCTCGTCATCGTTATAATGTAGTAGCCGGGGCATGCCGCCATAGGTAGTGTATTCTTTCCATAAATCGCGTGGATGGCGGTCGCTGCTTTGACAGAATTCACGAAAAGACAGCGGATAGACCTGGATTACGTCACCGCGGCCACGGAAGATTGTGCGAATATCGTTCGACAACATCCGGGAGTTACTTCCCGTGACGTAAACGTCGATGTTGTCGTGCGAGGCAAGACCGTTCACGAAACGTTCGAAATCCGGAAGTTCCTGAATTTCAT
>CAJJOO010000022.1 GCA_905193395.1 uncultured Porphyromonadaceae bacterium | reverse complement strand
CCGTCAAATGATTCATCGTGTTCAGCAGATTCGGTCTCACGAGGTCGAAATTATGGGCATGACTGATCTTTTGATAGGTGCCTTATCTTATCTGCATCGTGGGCTTAATTCCAATGGCGCTAAATTAGACCTCATAGACTTAATCAGAAAAAGGAGCGGTTACTCTCTTACTTCCAACACATGGCCTCTTGAACCTAAATTTAATCTATTATTATGGCATGGACGCAAGCGTTGAAAAAGATTGTTATCTTGAATTGCCAGAATTAATTGAACTCTCGCAATACGGGGGTAACTTCGCCTTGTATCTAGAGGCCGTATATGAAATTTTCACAGAAGAATTTATTCGTAAGTGTCCAATATTCAGGGGAACAAGGTTGGGCTTAAAGAAACATCCCGTAACGGATGGCAAAGAGGCTACATTTTGGCATATGACTTCTGAGGGGCCGGATGAACAAAATCGTCTCCCTGACCTTAGACGTTTGGAACGTATTAAATGGCCGTCTTTTATTATAAATAACAGTGAGCATCCTTATCTTCGAGTATGGGAAAATAGCCGTGGCTCCGATAGGAGTATTCTGATTTTGCATGAAGATGAGAACTATGTGGTGATTCTCCGAAAGCGTAATGGCTATTTACTTCCATGGACGGCATATTTGATTGAACACGAATCGCGGAAAAGGAAATTTATCAAAGAATATAATGATTATATAAAAAGCAAGGAGCGGCAATGACCGCTCCCGTTTCTCTTTCAACACCTGGTTGGTGAGATGGTGCAAAGTTAATAACTTTCAACCTCTAAAACAAATTTTTCAGTGTAAAGTTGTTTTTATTTAATTATTTTGGATTATTTTGACCTCTGAGAGGGTTAGTTGCGTGGTATTGGAAATTTCGTTACCTTTGTGGTGTTATGGACAGTATTGAGAGCATAAAACAGGAGATTGAGGCGCTGAGTGCGGCAGCCGGGGCTGTCACCGGTGCGGCGGCAGCCGACATTTTTTATCGGCGCGGCAGACTGTACTGGAAACTGGGGCAGCGCGGGGCCGCCATCAGCGACTATGAGCGCGCCGTGGCCATTGATTCCGATTCGCCTGCGGCCGAGGCTCTGAAGATGTGTCGCGACATCATGGATTTTTATAATACAGACCTTTATAATCCCTAAGCCATTCCTTACTTTATAATTCTGAGTCTTGCAGGTCCTTATAAAACCTGAACAGCCGGGCGTCAGTCGACGATTTCGAGCAGACGGTCGATGTCATTGATCGACTTTGCGTCACCCGCGCAACGGGGCAGTGCTGCGGCTTCCTCGATTGCCGCGGCAATGGCCTCGGGGGTGAAATCCTCGGCAATCACGGCGTTGGGTCGGGTGGCCAGTTGCTCGCGGGCGCCGGTGAAATCGGTGGCCACAATCGGGGCGTCGAAAATCTTGGCTTCGGCCAGCGTGATGCAGTAGCCTTCGTGGAGTGAGGGCTGAAGGTAAATGTCGGCCCCGGCCATGTATGGGTAGGGGTTGGTTCTGGCGCCGTAAAAACGGATATTATCGTCAATTCCGGCTTCGATGGCCTGCTGACGGCAGGCGTTTTCAATGCGTCCGCTGCCCACGAGGTGCAGCACAGTGCGGATGCCGCGTGCGTTGAGCATTGCCACGGCCGCGATGGCCAGGTTCTGGCCTTTCTCCACGTTGATGCGTCCGACGGTGACAACGTTCAAGGCTCCTTCCACCCGGCGGAAGGCCGACGGCTTTCGGGAATCGGACAGAATCATTTCCGGCGAGATGATGTTGTGGAAGGTGACCGTTCGCGATGCCAGGGCGGGGAAACGGCTGTTGAAAATCTGCCGTCCCGTTTCCGAGACCACAAAAATCCTGTCGGCCGTGTTCATGGTTCCGGATATGGATTTCGGGGAGATGAAGAATTTGGAAACGTCGAAATGTACCCAGAAGGCGCGTTTGCGGGCCTTGATATGATGGGCGACGTAATAATCGAGATATTCGTGGGGCGAGGCATAACTTACGGCAAGGTCGAATTCCATGCCCAGGGCGTCGTCGCGGCGAAGGAGATAGCGGCACAGCGGAGTCTTGTTGCCGGCAGCCTTTGATTTGAGCCACGAGGCGAATACGGGCAGCACTGACAGGCGGCCGCGCAGCAGGCTGTTGCGGGTAAAACGGACCGGATGGGCCAGGAAACGCGCGTAGCGGTAGAAGGGTTTGATGGTGTGGACATGGACCCACGAGGGGATGTAGCCCATGAACCCGCCCTCGGGAACGATGAAGGCGATATGAACCTCAAAGCGGTCCTGAGGAATCTCATTGAGCAGGCCGAGAAAGGCTTTTTCAACCCCGCCCACATTCATGTGATATAGAGTGAAAAGTATTTTCTTTTTCATCGTTTCAGTTTTGATTTGATTTTAACCAGAAGGTCGGCGCGGGTTTCCACGTCGATGCCCCACCGCCATGTGACGGCCAAAGCCACGGCCTCGTAAATCAGCGTTACGCAGACGAAACGCAGCCATGCCCCTCCGACCAGGATTGAAACGGCAAGGGCGGATCCTGTGGCGAGGACGATTATCGCTCCGGGAACCACGACTCCGCGCCTGAGGAAAATGCCGAAATGGAACTGAGGCATGAGTCGCATCAGAATAGTCCCCACAATCAGAATTATCAGCGAGATTACCACAATATGAAGGGCATAGACAATCCATGGCTGCGACGAAACTTTCAGCAGCAGCCACATCGCGGGAATTTCAATCAGGTAGACCAGTCCGGTGGTTATGCTCATGAAGCGGATCTTTCCGGTGGCGTGTACGCCGCAGTTTATGGTATACACCACCAGTTCTGCGACTCCGGCCACGAGGGTCAGACGGCAGAAGGCCGACAGATACGGAGGAACATCCACGAGCCACAGTCCCAGCAGGAAATCCATGCAGATAATCGTGGGAACGGCAATCAGCGAAACCATCAGCAGCGAGAACTTGGAACAGTTGCACATCAGCCGCTGCATGCCGCTGAAATCGTCGGCGGCATACTGCTGGATTATCTGCGGACGGAAAGCCGAGATGATGGTGGTGCCGAACTGCGTTACGGCACCGCTGACGGTGAGGTTCAGACCGGCGGCAGCATTCAGTATCTCGCCGCCGAAGCGGTTGAGAATCAGTGCGACGGATTGCAGACGCAGGCTGTAACAGAGGTTTCCGAAGATGTCGGAAGCCGAAAAGCCGAGCAGCCCGCGAACGATTTCACCCGGTACCGAGGCGCTGAAACGACATTCGCCGAAGTGCCGGCGGCTGTAAATTACAAAACAAAGCAGCGAGATGACGGACACTGCCAGCATCAGCACGGCGTAAAGGATAAGTGTGTCGGCCGTTCCGGCGAAGGTCAGCGAAAGTGCGACGGCCAGTTTCAGCACTGCGCTCAGCATGGTGATTGCGGCCAGGGCGTCCATGCGTTCGTGTGCCACAACCGATGCCATGAACGGCACCTGGAGAATGGTGCATATGCAGGCCAGGATTGATAACTGATAGGTCCAGTTGGCGGCATAGAGCCTCTCGGGACTGATTACCAGGTGGGTATTGACGTACCACAGACCTACGGTTTCGGCTGCAAGGACCACCAGAAGCGCTATGCCCAGATGGATAAGTACAGCCGAGGCAAAGGTATGTTTCAGGCGAACTTCCATTCCGCGCCCGATTTCGTAGTTGAGGAAGCGTTGCGTGGCGCCGGCCATAGAGCCGTTGATGAAGGCGAAAATGGTCACGATGCTGCCTACAACGCTGTAAATACCGAAATTGTCAATTCCCAGCATTTCCAGCACCACCCTCGAAGTGTACAGCGACAGCCCGATGGTCACAATCATGCGGCCATAGAGGAATGCCGTGTTGCGGGCAATGCGGGTGTCGCCGGAGCGTGTCATGGCCGGCGGGATTTAATGGCAGGTTTGTGACGCTCGGGCGGGAGGTCGAAGCCCGGCAGCCGACGTTTTTCGTTCATAATCACAGCGGCGTAGGCCAGGCCTACCATCTGCAGGCTGTCATAGCGCACCAGGCCCTGCATGCCGCTGATGCCGATGAAGACAAACATCAGCATTGTACTGGTGAAAAACAATGAATATGGCAAGCGGCGCACGATGAGCCACAGCAGAATGAATATGACAATATGGAATATCAGACCTATATAACCCACGTCCAGGATAATCTGGAAAGGCATACTCTCGACACCCGTTGCCACCTCCTGTTCGATATCAGGGTTTTCGTACATCTCGTTGTCGATGATATATTTCGTCTGTTTTGTCATCTGGCGGCTGAGGAAACCGAAGCCGGTCCATTCCTTGCCCATACTGTAGAGAAGTTCAAATTTGGGTATAATCTGCGCGCCGCGGCCGGTGCCGATTGCCGCGAGCGTCTCCTCGTCGGTCTCGTCGAAGAACAGAATCTGGTCTATCTGCGATTTTATGCGCAGGGTGGTGGCCGTGTGTTCCACGCCGTCCTCACCTGTTACAGTCTTCGATCCCATCATTCCGTCGGCAAAATACAAGGCAACGAAACCGGCTACGAAAGCAATGCTGTAATAGATAATCTGGCGACCTGTGGCCCGGCAGAACAGATAGCCGATAATCAGGGCCATGGTGAAAGTGAATGTGCGGCACACCAGAAGTGCGCCGAGAACGAGGAGCCATTGCCATACCCGGAGTTTGTAAAAACGTCCGGCAGGGTAGGCCAGCAGCAGCAGAATATAAAGACCCGGGGGCCAGCGGCGGGGAAATTCGAAACTCAGCGGGTTGAGCCAGGGGGCATAGAAGGGGGGGAAAAAATTCAGGGCATGCAATGTGATCTCATAGGACAGGAAGAACACACCGCCCATTATCACGCAGTCTATGATATAGTAGGCGCAGAAGATGAATGCGTAGACAAAGAGATGGCGGAACAGTATCCTGATGTTGAATTCGCGTCCGGAGAAAACCAGGAAGGGCACGAACAGATAGACAATCGCCATGTACGAGCGGATGCCGGGCCACTGTACGGCCAATGATTCATCGCTGTATGAAACTATCCATAAAAGACCTATGAAATAGACAATCAGCAACCACAGCGTTTTTTTCAGAACAGGTGCTTTGCGTAGCAAAAGGATTGCCACCAGGCTTATCGCGAAAGAGAGCAACGAGAGGTCGAAATAGACATTTCCGGAATAAATCAGCGAATAGCCGCCCAGAAAGATTGTCAACTGGATTACGAAGTCGTAACGGTCATTCTGGAACCGGTGGAACATAACCAGCGGCACAAGCAGCAGCCCCAGCGGGAAACTGAGGCCAATCATGGACATGGACAGCATGAACGCCAGCGGCCATATGAAGTCGCTGCGTTTCAGGTCGAGGTATTCGCGTTCAGGGCGCTTGACCTCATGTTCTTTAATTACTGCTGTTGCTGTCATGTATCGTATTGATTACAGGCCCGGCATCGATTGATGGCGCCGGGCCTGCATATCGGGTTTGATATGTCAATAGTTTTTCGAGCCTTTTTTGTTGCGGTAGCCGTAGGTTTTCTTGCCCTTGACGCCGTTGACCACGACGGAAAGTTTCTGCAGACGGTTGTCTTCATAGATTTCCTCGATGAAGTCAATGTCGTTGACCGAAGTGGCGTTTATTCGTGTCACGAAGATTGTGGCGTCGGAAACTCGGTTCAGGGTAAAGGTGTCGCTGACCATTCCGACCGGAGCGCTGTCCACGACGATGTAGTCGTAGCGGCTGCGGAGTACCTCGAACATTTTGTCGACCTTTCGCGAGGCCAGCAGTTCGGCAGGGTTCGGCGGGATTGGGCCGGCGGGCAGCTCGTCGAGTGTGGGCAGGTCGTCGACTGGCTTGCGGACAATGATGGTATCGAGTTCAACAGAATCGGAGGCAAGATATTGCGTGAGGCCGTTTTTGGTCTTTAGGTCGAGATAAGAGGCAATCTTCGGTGCGCGTATATCCATGCCGACGAGCAGCACGCGCTTGTCCAGCAGGGCCAGCGAGGCGGCAAGGTTGATTGATATGAACGTTTTTCCTTCACCGGAGGAGGAGGAGGTGAGAAGCACCACCTTGTCACTGGCCTCGTTGAAGATAAACAGCAGGTTGGCGCGCATCAGACGGAAAAGTTCCGTAGCCGACGAGGTGTCGGTGGGTGAAACCACCAGGGAGCGTCCGGAATTGTCGGTACACATCTCGCCGATGATGGGAGCCGAGGTGCGGCGTTCCACTTCCTCGCGCGATTCCACGCGGTTGCGCACCAGTTTCAGCATATACAGATAGATGGGCGGGAGGCAGAGGCCCAGGATGAAGGCGATGAGGAGAATCATGCGGTCGCCCATGCCCAGCGGTTTTTTGAGCGTATAGGGAGTGTCGACCACCAGTCCCTTGGGAACGGCGTTGGCAAGCAGCATTGCGTTTTCTTCCTGTTTCTGACGGAGGAAAAGGAACAGTTGCTGTTTGATTTCCAACTGGCGCTGCATGTCGACAACCTGACGTTCCTGGCCCGGGACACTGCTCAGACGGCCGGTGTTCGAGCCAATCTGCTGGCGCAGTTGGCGGACGCTGACCAGTTGGTTGTTGTAGTTCTGGTTGACGGTTGCTATGATGTTGCTGCGCAGGGCGTCGATTCGCGCTGTGAGTTTCGTAAGGGCAGGGTTGTCGGGGCTCACGGTTTTCAACATGTCGTCGCGTTCGACAATCATGCTGTTGTATTCGCTGATAACGTTGGCCAGACTTTCCGATTCAATCAGGGTAGGGATAATGGCAAATCGGTTCTGGGGGTTGTCGACGAAGTCGCGGGTGAGTTTCAGAATCTGCAGTTGCGTCTCATAAGCAAGCAATGTGGCTTCCAGTTGTCCGCGTTTGGCCATCTGGAAAGAGGCTTCGCCTCTCACATCGATAATGCCATGGCTTTCCTTGAACTGCTGGATATCGCCCTCGGCCGCCGAGAGGTCGGTGCTCAGCAGGGCAAGACGCTCGTCGATGAATTCGGCCGTTTTCTGTCCCTGCAGGTTTTTCTCGCGGATACCGCGTTCGTTATATTTGTCAATGATGTCCTGCAGCATCGCCTCGCCCATAGCGGGATTGGGGGTGTCGTAGGCCAGTTCGATCACGTTAGATTTCTTGTTGGCAATCTGGGTGGAGATTTCAAGCGCCATATCCTCGGCGGCAGCGTGATAGCCGGTCACGAGAACCGTCGTGCTCACATCCCGGCCTTTGGGGAAGTACGCGGTCGGGGCCACGGTGAATTCGCCCAGATAGGTTTTGAATGTGTAGGGGAGGGTAACGTCCTTCACTTCGTCGATTGTGCCGTATTTGCCTTTCACCTTGATTTTTGCCTTGCCGTCTTCGTTCACCTTGATTTTGAACGAGACAACAGATTTCAGAGTGTCGACAATTCCGGAAGCAGGATAGACGTCAATTGGAAAATTGGGATATGCCAGTTCGCTTCTGAGGAAACCGGTGCGGACATAGTGGGTTTTGTTCAGCCCGAGGTCGCGGGCCACCTCGCGGTAGAGCGAGTGTGACGAAAGGATGAAGATTTCATCGTCGGCATAGCCCGACGAACCGAAAAGTTCGCCGAGACCGCCCATCGAGGCCATGGGATTGGCATCTTCCTGCTGAATGAGCACGTTGGCCCGGACACCGAACTTTGTTTTGTGGACGCGGGTGTAGAGGAAGCCCATAGCCACGCAGCATACCACTGATATCACAAAGAGATACCATTTGGAAACGTAGGTTTTGAACAGACGACGGAAATCAATAATGTCCGTGTGGTTTCTTTTAGCCATATCTTTTAAGAAGTAGGATTGGATGGGTCGGTTACTTGATTGTCAGGGCAATGACGAGGGATGCGATTACGGATGCCGCGCTTACGATTGTCGACACGACGGTCAGTTTATAGGCATTGTCCTGATTGTAGCGGGCATTGTCCTGGCGGATTTTGTTCGGCTCGACGTAAACGTAGTCGTTCTGCTGCATGTAGAAATAGGGAGAATTGAGCACATCGGACGAGTTCAGGTCGAGGTGGGCGAACACACGTTTGCCGTTTTCCTCGCGGATAACCAGCACGTTGGAGCGTTCGCCGTAGGGCGTGAGGTCGCCTGCTGCGCTCAGTGCGTCAAGGATGCTGAAACGCGAGCGTGTGACGGGAATGGTAGTCGGTTTGGCCACTTCACCGGCCACCACTACCTGGAAGTTTACTAACTCCACGCGGACAATTGCGTCGGAAACGTCCTTGCGGATGTCGGCCTCGAGTTTGTCGCGCAATTGGAAGACTGTCAGGCCGGCGACGTGGACTTTCCCGAGCACGGGCATGATGATGTTGCCCTGCGGGTCGACGATATAGGTCTGCTGGCGCGGGGTGGTTGTGAGTTCGATATCATCGCGTGTCGCCGGATTGGTCAGAGGCAGGTTGTAGTGGGCCGTAGCCTGGGGCTGGGACGCGATAATGGTGATGAGCAGTTCGTCATCGGGTTTTATTGACGGCGTGTAGTCCTCACTCTCGAGGGTTCCTTCGCTGATTTCGCGGATGTCCATGAAATATGGCAACTGCGATTTTGAGGATGAACATGACGCGAGCGCCACGCACGCGCACATTGAAATGACAATCGTCTTGAAGTTCATTATAATGATTGGTTAACCTGTATTTAGTGCGTTTTAAAGTATTAACGAATAAGATTGGCTATTATTGCGGAAAGTTAAAAATTATTGTCCGGTGACAATCCTGGATAATAGCCTTGACGGCCGTAAGACCTCGATAATGAGGCAGGAAGCGGCTATGATGGCGGCCGCGGCCGCTATTGATATGAACACCAACGGTACAAATCCGGGGAGCATTGCCGACAGCACGTTTTCTACATCCTGCAAGGGGAAAAGGAAAAAGTATTGCAAAAGGTAGATTCCGAAACTGTTGCGCCCCAGGTAGGTGAATGTCCTGAACGCTATCCCGGGGGATTCTTTCTGATTCTCGGCCCAGGGCTTGAGCAGGCGTATTGAAAGTACGGCGAGAGACAGCAGACAGGCGATTCGTGCCGACAGCCTGAGCAGGTTGGGCAACGTGTATGGCGTGCCGATGATGAAAAGGCTTATCGCGAGTACGCATAGTGCTGCGGTCATTACCACGTTTTTGCCGATGAACTTCATGAATCCGGCGTAATGGCGGTGTGCTGTGGCACCGGCAATAAACGGAATGGTATAGTTGGCCAGTTCGTTCGGCTCAAAAGGTGCGGCCCCGGGCACGCGTTTGGTTATTATGTAAAAGACCGCCGAGGCAATAAGGGCGCCGGCCAACGGCTGCCATGCTTTTTTTGCCCTGTCCAGCATGGGTACGGAAAGCCGGTAAAGCAATATCAGTTCGAACAGTGCAATGCCGAACCAATACCCATATTTAGCCGAGGACAGCCATAAGGCCTTGAATGTCATGACCGGAGTGTTGTTGAGGTGAAGTGAAGGGGCCACAATCAGAAACAGCGAGGACATCACCACGGTCGGGACAATCAGTTGTATGAATCTTTTTTGAATCTGTGGAGGGACAAGTCTGCCGTCGGAATCAAGGCGTGTGATGAACCAGCCGCTGATAAAGAAAAACAGCGGCATGTGGATGGATGCAATGAGCCTGAACGGAATTGAATCGCGCATCGCTTCCATGCTGAACCACAGCACATGTCCCATGACCACAGCGGTGATGGCCAGGCCTTTGATTATGTCAAAATAATGAAGACGCTGTTTCGGCATTTCTATCATATCAATGCCCCGGTCGGGCAATTGGCCGGGGCATTGACTAACTGTTTGCGTTGATGGGGATTCAATTTACACGGAAGCGGTCTATACCGTCGCGCATGAAGGCGACAGCCTGGTTTGCGGCGGCGATACCGGCGTTGATGTTGGCTTCGGCGGTCTGCGCGCCCATCTTTTTGGGCGTGAAGAACACGCGGGCGCCATAGAGGCGGACGAGTTCGTCGGCGTTTCCGGGCTTGACGTCGGCCACATAGCGCAGGTCGGGGCGGTCGGCCAGTGCGCGGGCCAGGCCGGCTTCGTCGAGGACTTCCTTGCGGGCTGTGTTGATCAGTACGCCGTCGCGAGGCATAGATGTGATGAGGTCATAGCCGATTGAGCCGATGGTGGATTCCGTGGCGGGTATATGGATGGATACGAAGCGGTTCGAGGCATAGAGTTCGGGCGCCGAGTGAACCGGGTTTACGCCCTGGGCAATCATCACGTCGTCGGGGCAGAAGGGGTCGAGGGCGCTTACGGCCATGCCGAAGCCTTTGGCAATGCGTGCCACATTGCGGCCGACCTGGCCGAAGGCCTGCAGACCGAGGGTCTTGTCCTTGAGTTCAAAGCCCGAGGTGCCGGCATACATGTTGCGGGCGGCCATGATGGTGAGGCCGAAAACCAGTT
>CAJJOO010000021.1 GCA_905193395.1 uncultured Porphyromonadaceae bacterium | reverse complement strand
TGTGTGAGATGTCAGGTGCTCCCCATTGTTTTTTCTTGGTGCAAAGGTACGGATTTTTACTCATTTTTAATCATGGTGGCGATTTGTCAAATTTGCTTATTTTGGGAGTTTTTGAGAACAAAATTGCAATTGAAGTCGGACGGGTCGGACAGGCCCTACGGGTCAGACCGGTCGGACTAAAAAGCCGATTTCTTGATTTTGAAAAATTTTACTAACTTTGCATTGATATGGCACGTCATAACTCATACGGCCGCTGGGGCGAGAATCTCGCCTGCGAGCGCCTGGTGGCGCAGGGATACGCTATTGTCAAACGCAATTGGCGCATGGAGCATTACGAACTCGACATCGTGGCCATGAAAGGCTCTGAACTGGTAATCGTCGAGGTCAAGACCCGCTCCGACGGTTCCGATCCCGTGGCGGCCGTGGACGACCGCAAGATTGCCCGCACCGTGGCCTCGGCCGATGTGTTTGTCAAGACCTACAATCTGCCGCATAACGTCCGTTTCGACATCTGCGGCATTTCCGGCACGCCGGATTGTTATTCCATTGAATATATCGAGGACGCTTTCGGCGTCCCTTTGAAAACTTTTTGAATATGAGTTCCAACATTCAATCCCGCCTGGCAGCGCTCAGGCTTAAAATGAAAGAAAAGGGTGTTTCGGCCGCTATCATTCCCCAGGCCGACCCCCACATGAGCGAATATCTCTCGGCCCACTGGCAGGTGCGCCGTTATTTCAGCGGTTTCACCGGCTCGGCCGGTGACCTCGTCGTCACTCTTGACCATGCCCTGCTGTGGACTGACTCGCGTTATTTCCTGCAGGCAGCACAGCAACTCGAAGGTTCAGAAATCATCCTTATGAAGGACGGTCTGCCTTCGACGCCGACAATCGCCTCCTGGCTCTGCGACAATCTCCGCGCCGGCGAGCGCGTCGGCATCAACGCCATGCTTTTCTCCCTCACGGCCTGCAATGACCTGCAGATGCACCTCGATGCCCATGGCATGTCGCTCGATATCGACTTCGACCCCGTCGACGAAATCTGGACCGACCGTCCCGCAATGCCCGCCGACGCCGTCTTCATCCACGACGTGAAATATGCCGGCCTGGACGCCGCCGCCAAAATCGGAAGCGTCCTCGACAACGCCCGCCGCGAAATGGCTACATCGGTATTCATTTCCGCGCTCGACGAAATCGCATGGACCCTCAACATCCGCAGCAACGACGTGCGCTACAATCCCGTCGCCACCTCCTTCCTGTATCTGGCGCCGCAAGGCTCCACGCTCTTCATCGACCCGGCGAAACTCTCGCCCGAGGTGGTCGAATACCTTGCCGCGCGCCATGTGGCCGTCGCCCCCTACAATGCCGTGCGCGAATTCCTGACCGCGTTGCCCGCCGACGCCCGTGTCCTTGTGGAGGGCGCGCGCAACTCGGCCGCAATCATCAGCCTGCTGGGCAGCCGTGCCGTCATGGGGCCCTCGGCCGTGGCCATGCTCAAGGCCTGCAAGAACGATGTGCAGGTGGCCGGCATCCGCCAGGCTATGCTCCGCGACGGTGTCGCCATGGTGAAATCTCTCCATGAAATCAAGACCCGCGTGGCTGCCGGCGATACGCTTACCGAACTCGATGTGGCCGACATCCTGCGCAAATTCCGCTCGGCCGGCGAAAACTATTTCGAGGAAAGTTTCGGCACCATCGCCGGTTACGGCCCCCACGGCGCCATCGTCCACTACGAAGCCGACGAAAATTCCGCTTCCGTCCTCCGTCCCGAAGGCCTTCTGCTCATTGACTCCGGCGCCCAGTACACCGACGGCACCACCGACATCACCCGCACCATCTCGCTGTCCGACCGTCCAACCGACGAGGAACGCCACGATTTCACCCTGGTGATGAAAGGCCACATTGCCCTTGCCTCGATGATTTTTCCCGAAGGCACCGCCGGAACGCAACTCGATGCCGTCGCCCGCCAGTTCCTATGGCGCGAAGGCCTCAGTTACCTCCACGGCACCGGCCACGGTGTGGGCCACTTCCTCGGCGTTCATGAAGGCCCCCAGAGCATCCGCCTGAACTATGTTCCCGCGCCTCTCACTCCGGGCATGATTACCTCCAACGAACCCGGTCTCTACCGCGAGGGCATCCACGGCATCCGCTGCGAGAACCTCGTGCTGACTGTCGATGCGATGACCACCGAATTCGGCCGCTTCTTCCGCTTCGAGACCCTCACCCTCTGCCCCTTCGACCGCTCGCTCTTCGACACCTCGATTATGACGAACGCCGAAATCGAATGGGTCAACCACTATCACGCCCGTGTCGCCGACCTTCTGGCCCCGCTGCTCGAAGGCGAGGTGCGCGCATGGCTCCTTAACAATACTCAACCCCTCCAGCCCAACAACTGATTATGGCACTGATTATTCCCTTGCGCGGCTGCACACCGAAGATGGGCCGCGACTGTTTCCTGGCCGAGAACGCCACCGTGGTCGGCGACGTCGTCATGGGCGACGAATGTTCCATCTGGTTCAACGCCGTGCTGCGCGGCGATGTCAATTCAATCAGCATCGGTAACCGCGTCAACGTCCAGGACGGAAGCGTGCTGCACACGCTCTACAAGAAATCGACAATCGAAATCGGCGACGATGTCTCCATCGGCCACAACGTGACG
Organism: uncultured Porphyromonadaceae bacterium; assembly: GCA_905193395.1. GTDB lineage: Bacteria > Bacteroidota > Bacteroidia > Bacteroidales > Muribaculaceae > CAG-873. The sequence goes on along the minus strand of CAJJOO010000021.1, from coordinate 7,850 downwards.
ATTCACGGCGCGAAAATCCATAACCTGGCCCTCATCGGCATGGGTGCCGTAGTGATGGACGATGCCGTCGTGGGCGAAGGCGCCATTGTGGCAGCCGGTTCCGTGGTGCTTTCACGCACCGTCATCGGCCCTCACGAACTGTGGGGCGGAACCCCGGCCAAATTCATCAAGATGGTCGACCCCGCCCAGGCTGCCGAAATCAACCGCAAGATTGCCGGCAACTATCTGAAATACTCCCGTTGGTATACGGACCCCGAAAACGCCGTAGACCCCGAAAACTGATTCATGCAATATTAAATACGCGGGGCCGCGCAACATACGCTGCGCGGCCCCGTTTGTCGCCTGTCGTTTTTTTTGTCAACTTACGTCGGTCGACTGGCCCGGACGGTACAGACAGTGGAATTTGGTGTCCGGATTGTGGTCGAAAGGATAGATGCCGAAATCGCAGGCAAGTTCGTGGGCACCGTCGAAATGCATCGGGAAGAAGTTCTTCACATGCACATTGTCCACAAATTCGGCTGCGCCCAGGGCGAAATCCTTTCCCTGACGGGTGTCGACGGGGAAGAACACCACGTCGAGCATATCGTTCTCGGAGGCAATCCTGTGGACGACTTTCATGAATTCCGATGATTCGTGGGCCACTTCGCGGGGTGTCGACACCTCGTTCCAGTGCCAGTTGTTGAGGTCGCCGGCATGGAATACCTTGCGGCCGTCTTTCAGAGTGACGTCGAAGGCCACTCCGGCGTCCGTGGATGGGTAGGCCTTGACCGAGACGCCGCCGGGAAGTCCGTTCACGATGTCGCCGGCGCTCATCCCCTGAATGGCCAGGCGCGAGTTGGTGTCGCGGGCCTCAACGTCGTTGCTCAGGACGTATGTGCGCGAATGGTTCTGCGCAAGATTGAATATTTCGGTGTTGTAATGGTCGGGATGGCTGTGGCTTACGAAAAAAATCACCGGTGTGTCGGGGCGACGTTCAAGTTCCTTTACAACCGTGTGCGACGGGTCGCGGAAATAGTCGAAGACCATGATCACGTCGGGGGTGGATACCATGAATCCGCTGTGTGCTAAGTATGTGACGCGCATTTTGATATTTGTTTTGAGGTTTCTTATATAAAATCAACAACGGCATCCCCGCTATTGTTCGCAATCTTCAAATAAGGCAAATATCGGCCGACAAGGGTGTAAAAAACTATAAATTAACAACTTATTGTGTTGTCGCGGTTGTTATACATCAAAACGCCGGATACCGGTGAGTCACCTGACTCCTGTTTTCCGGTTATCGGCAGCGCTTTTTCACACGAACCTAAAATTCTCTTTTCTCATGGCGACTTCAAAATTCCAGGCCAAGTTACTTGCCGTACAGGACAATCTGCTGAACTTTGCCTATATGCTCACTTCTAACCGCGATGACGCTTACGATTTGTTGCAGGATACCACACTGAAAGTACTCGACAACGAGGCCAAGTATGTCGACAATATAAATTTCAAGGGATGGGTCTATACCATCATGCGCAATATTTTTATCAATAACTACCGCAAGGCCGTGCGCACCAACACCGTGGTCGACCGCACCGAGGACCTCTACCACCTGAATCTGTCGCAGAATTCGGGCTTCGAATCGCCCGAGGGCGCCATTGCCACCAAGGAAATCCACGCCATCATAGATTCGTTCAAGGACGATATGCGCATCCCCTTCTCGATGCACCTTGCCGGCTACAAGTATGCCGAGATTGCCAGTCACATGGGCCAGCCCGTGGGTACGATTAAGAGCCGTATTTTCTTTGCCCGCAAGCGCTTGCAGGAAATGCTGCGCTCTCAGCGTTAATCAGCCTCTTATTCGCCTTCGTCGCTGTCGCCGCCGGCAAATTCCCCCGGAACCGCACGCTGGCTGCGTATGCCCAGATTCCGCAGTTTATCTATATGCCTCATGACGCTGCCGCGGCCCGTTGAGATACGCGCCACAACGGTGTCGTACGATGCACGGGCCGCGTCGATGGCGTGCCCGGCCTGCGACAGTTCGTTCAGTGCCAGCACCAGTTTGTCGGCCATCTTTGTCGCTTCCTCGGCTATTTTCAGGGCGTTGGTATTGTGGTCGTCGACCCGCCACATCTGTTCCACGATTTTTATCACGGCAACCAGGTGGGTAGGGGAGACGATAATCACGCGGCTGTTCCATGCACGTTCCCACAGCCTTTCCGAGGCCTGCATCGCCGCCATATAGGCTCCCTCGTGGGGCATGAACATCAGCACGAAATCGGCACTCAGCGCATCGACATTGTCCTGATATGCCTTGGATTCGAGTTCCTTGATGTGATTCTCTACCGAGCGCAGGTGAGCCTTGAGCATTGCCTCGCGTGCGGCGTCGTTTTCGGCTTCGGTCATCCGCAGGTAGTCGGTCAGGGAAACTTTCGAGTCGATGATAATCTTGCGGTCGCCGGGACAGTTGATTACGGCGTCGGGCCTCAGCAGCCGGCCTCCGCTGTCGCGGCAGGTGTCCTGGAACACCAGCCAGCGCCCCTCTTCAAGCCCGGATTTCTCGAGTACGTTTTTCAGCACCATCTCGCCCCAGCGGCCCTGGAACGAGGCATTCCCTTTCAGTGCGGCCGACAGACGCCGCGTCTCCTCGCCCACGGTGTTGCTCAGGCGCGCCAGGTCGATGATTCCCTGGCGCAGGGCTGCGCGCTCGGCCGTGTCGCGGCTGTGGGATTCCTTGAACTCGCGCGAAAAGATTTCCAGCGAGGCCTTTACGGGCGCCACGACGGCTTCGAGGCTCAGGCGGCTGCCGTTTTCAAGCGTCTGCGACGAAGCCTGCAGCACGTCGGTGGCGATGGCCTTGAAACGCTCGGACATCATTTCGCGTTCGCTGTTAAGTTGTATTTCAAGGGCTTCGGCGCGGGCGTGTTCTCTGATTTGGGACTGGCGGCACACGTTCAGTTCTTCGGCCAGGGTTTCGGCACGGCGTCGTGCCGCCATCCATGCCGCCAGGGCGGCGACGGCGGCTACCGTTGCCATTATGGCAATCATCACGGCTACTGTCATATCTGCGATTGGTAATTTGTTCGGTTTTTGGTACAAAAATAGTGTTTTCAGTCCGATTCGCAGCACATATTTGGCGCTTTAACATTTCACCATTTGGGGATTAACGAAAAAATGACTAACTTTGCGGCTCAAAAACTGATTTTCTTCATCTTTATGGCTGATAAAGCAGTAGATTATATTTTTGAGGCAAGTTGGGAGGTTTGTAATAAGGTCGGAGGCATCTATACCGTCCTTTCAACCAAGGCCAAAAGCCTGCAGGCTCTTTATAAAGATCATATTATTTTCATAGGGCCCGATATTCACGGCGACCGTGTGCCCCAGGATTTCACTGAAAGCCGTTCGCTGTTGAAGGGCTGGCGCGAAAAGGCCTTGCTGCCTGTCGGCGTCGAGGTCCGTGTGGGCCGCTGGGACGTTCCCGGAAAGCCTATTGCGATACTTGTGAAATTCGACGCTCTATATGCCGCCAAGGATGCCTACTACGGCCGCATGTGGGAACTTTACGGCGTCGACTCGCTTCACGCCTATGGAGATTATGACGAAGCCTGCGCGTTCAGCCGGGCTGCCGCAGCCGTAATCGAGAGCCTTGTCGAATATTATTCCGAAAAGGGCTATGCAAATTTCATTGCCGCCTTCAACGAGTGGACCACGGGTATGGCTCTGCTCGACGTCAAGGCCCGTCTGCCCAAGGTCGCAACCGTCTTCACGACTCATGCAACCTGCATCGGCCGCAGCATCTGCGGAAACGGAAAGCCTCTCTACGACCAGTTGAAAGCCTACAACGGCGACCAGATGGCCCGCGAACTCAACATGGAGTCTAAGCACTCGCTCGAAAAGGCTGCCGCACGCGAGGCAGACTGCTTCACCACCGTCAGCGAAGTTACCGCCGCAGAATGTGCACAACTGCTCGAGCGCAAGCCCGACGTGGTGACGCCCAACGGATTTGAACCCGGTTTCGTGCCCGCGCGAACACGCTTCGCCAAGACCCGCGCCGCCGCGCGCGCCTCGCTGCTGCGTGTGGCCCACGCTCTCACCGGCCGCGATTTCGACGACAACACATTTATTATATGTACGTCCGGCCGCTGCGAATACCGCAACAAAGGCCTTGACGTATTTGCCGACGCTATGGCCTCGCTCTGCGACCGCGGCACATCCGGCCCCGTGCTGGCATTCGTGATGGTTCCCGCCTGGTCCGACGGTCCCCGCGCCGACCTCCGCAAGGCTCTGACCGACGGCATCGAAACCGGCCTGGCCGACCCTGTCATAACCCATAACATCCACAACTACAACGACGACCCCATTTACTGCCGTCTTCATCAACTGGGCTTTGCGGCCTCCGACCGCAACGAGGCAGTATCGGTCATCTACGTGCCCTGCTATCTGAACGGCGACGACGGCATCTTCGACCGCGTCTACTACGACCTTCTGATTGGTATGGACGCCACTGTATTCGCTTCATACTACGAGCCCTGGGGCTACACCCCGCTGGAAAGTGTCGCCTTCGGTGTTCCCACCATCACGACATCGCTTTCCGGCTTCGGACAGTGGCTGGCCTCCACAGGCGAGAATACTTTTGCCGACGAAGGCGCCGTGGCCGTGCCCCGAAACGATTCAAACTACCGGCAGGTTGTGGGCGACATCGCCGCGCTGCTGGCTGCCCTGCAGACCGCTCCCGCCAAGCGCCGCGCCGAATTCTCCGACGCCGCACGCGCTACGGCCGCACGCGCCGACTGGCGACACTTCATCAAGTACTACGAGGAGGCATACGCCCTGGCCCTCGCCGCACGCGACTCACGTAATAAAAACCAATAACATTATAATATATGAAACTTCCGGTAAGCAAGACCAACGCGCCTTTCTGGCGCGACATCACTGTCAAAGCCGAACTTCCGTCGCAACTCAAGCCTCTCGAAGAGATGGCCCGCAACCTCTGGTGGGTGTGGAACAGCGAGGGAAAGACCCTTTTCCGCGAACTCAATCCCGACCTGTGGCGCGCCACAGGCGAAAACCCCGTAATGTTGCTCCAGCAACTCTCCTCCGAACGTATCGACGAAATTCTTGCCGACAAGGCCCTTATGGCTCGCATCTCGCATGTATACAACAAGATGCGCGAATATCTGGCTCAGCCCATGCGCAAGGACGTGCCTTCGGTGGCCTATTTCTCGATGGAATACGGCCTCTGCAACTGCCTTAAGATTTACTCGGGCGGTCTTGGCGTCCTCGCCGGCGACTATATCAAGGAGGCTTCCGACAGTTGTGTCGACATGACCGCCGTCGGCTTCCTCTACCGTTACGGTTACTTCACCCAGACCCTCAGCGTTGACGGACAACAGATTGCCAAATACGAGCCCCAGAACTTCAACCAGTTGCCCATCGACCCCGTCCTCGACAAGAACGGTCATCCCGTGGTGCTCGAAGTTCCCTTCCCCGGCCGCGTCGTTTACAGCCACATCTGGCGCGTCAACGTAGGCCGCATGAAACTCTATCTGATGGATACAGATTTCGACGCCAACAGCGAATTCGACCGTCAGATCACCCACCAACTCTACGGTGGCGACTGGGAAAACCGCATCAAGCAGGAATATATGCTCGGTATCGGCGGTATCCTCATGCTCAAGAAACTCGGTATCAAGACCACCCTCTACCACTGCAACGAAGGCCATGCAGCCCTGCTCAACCTCCAGCGCCTTGTCGACTATGTCCAGGAGGACCACCTCGACTTCAACGTAGCCCTGGAACTGGTCCGCGCTTCCGGCCTCTACACCGTCCATACCCCCGTGCCCGCAGGTCACGACTACTTCGACGAGTCGCTCTTCGGCAAATACATGGGCGAATTCCCCGCACGCCTCGGCATTTCGTGGAATGACCTCATGAACATGGGCCGTGAAAATCCCGATACCAACGAACGCTTCTCCATGAGCGTCTTCGCCCTCAACACCTGCCAGGAAGCCAACGGCGTAAGTTACCTCCACGGCGAGGTTTCCAAGAAAATGTTCGCCGGCATCTGGAAGGGCTACACCTGGGAGGAAAGCCACGTGGGCTATGTGACCAACGGCGTCCACATGCCCACCTGGGCCGCCAGCGAGTGGAAGGAATTCTACTGGAACAAACTCGGCCCGGAAGTATTCGCCGACCAGAGCAACCCCGAGGCTTGGCGGGGCATCTACGACGTGCCCGACGAGGAAATCTGGGCTATGCGCCAGGCTCTCAAGAACAAGTTCATCAATTTCGTCAAGCGCGACTTCAAGGCCCGCTGGCTCGCCAACCAGGGTAATCCCGCCGATGTGATGGAAATCATGGACCGCATCAACCCCAACGCCCTGATTATCGGTTTCGCCCGCCGTTTCGCCACATACAAGCGTGCCCACCTGCTCTTCACCGACCTCGACCGTCTGGCCAAGATTGTGAACAACGAGAAATTCCCCGTCCAGTTCATCTTCTCCGGCAAAGCTCACCCCGCCGACGGTGCCGGTCAGGACCTCATCAAGCGCATCACCGAAATTTCCCGCCGTCCCGAATTCCTCGGCAAGATTATCTTCCTTGAAGACTACAACATGATTGTGGCCAAGCGCCTCGTGACCGGTGTCGACATCTGGCTCAACACCCCGACACGTCCCCTGGAGGCCTCCGGTACATCGGGCGAAAAGGCCGAGATGAATGGCGTGCTCAACTTCTCCGTGCTCGACGGCTGGTGGTACGAAGGCTTCCGCTTCAACGAGAAGGCCGGATGGGCACTCACCGACAAACGCACCTACACTGACCAGGCCCAGCAGGATAAACTCGATGCAGCAACCATCTACCGCATGCTCGAAAACGAGATTATCCCCCTGTTCTTCGATACCAACTCCAAGGGTTATTCGCCCCGCTGGATTCAGTATATCAAGGGCTCGATTGCCGACATAGCTCCCCACTTCACCATGAAGCGCATGATCGACGACTACATCAGCCGCTTCTACGACAAGGAGGCAAGCCGCTACAAGTCGCTGGCTGCCCATGATTTCGCCAAGGCACGCACAATTGCCGAATGGAAAGAAAAAGTGGCAGCCGCCTGGGACGGTGTCAAGGTTCTCGACATGAAACAGTCCGGCGACCTCACCAACGGCCTCACCGGCGAATCTTTCCGCGTTGAGGTTGTCCTCGACACCAACGGCCTTGCCGACGACCTGGGCGTTGAACAGGTAATCTTCCGCACCGAAGACGGCAAGGAAAGCCTCGCCGGCGTCAACGAATTCCGCAAGGTAAAGGAAGAGGGCAATATCGTCACCTACGAACTCATCGGCAAGATGCGCGATCCCGGCGTGTTCCGTTACAGTTACCGCATCTATCCCAAGAACAATATGCTCCCTCACCGTCAGGACTTCGCCTTCGTGCGCTGGATCTGATAGAGTCTTTTCCCCATTATATACATATCAACGCGGGTATGCACGGCCATCATTGGTGCGCCATACCCGCGTTGATTTATCGTTGTATCTCAATTACTTTCCTTCGCCGAGGTTCATTTCCTCGTATCGGGGAATTTCGTGCAGGAAGGTGTAGCCATCGCCGTCGAAACGGCAGCAATAGTGTTTCATGCCGTTGCTCACAATCAGATAGGGTGCGCCGACCACCGAATTGTAGCGTGCTATCTGGTCGAAAACCGCCGCCGTAATCTCCACGGTGCTTCGTTTGTACTCGACCACGCACAGCGGCCGCAGGTTGCGCCTATATATTAATGTGTCGCAGCGCCGGCGCGTCCCGTTCAGTGTCAGTCCCACCTCGTTGGCCATCATTGATTGCGGAAATCCCAGAGCCGCCCTCAGGTAGCGCGTGAAATT
>CAJJOO010000020.1 GCA_905193395.1 uncultured Porphyromonadaceae bacterium | reverse complement strand
CAGGAAGGGAATGTCGCGGCGCCGCAGGGCGGTCATGTCATAGTCGAACACGCGGGCCTCGCCCTGACTGACGGGGACCTCGCCGTAGATTGTTTTCATCAGCGAACTTTTTCCCGAGCCGACCTTGCCGGTGAGGAAAACGAATTCGCCGGATTCGATGCTGAACGTCACGTCTTTCAGCACCACGTGCTCCTTGCGCAGGATTTCTACGTTTTTGTATTCGATTATGGCCATTGTATTGAGAAGGTTGTCAGGGAGTGACGGCCAGCACGGTAGCCGGGCCGCGGAGTGTGACACGGGTCGAGGCGGGAACCAGCATGGTGTGGCCGCGGCCGATACGCCGGGATTCGTGGCCGAAGGTGGCGATTGCCGTTCCGGAAACGCAGAGCAGCGCTGTGAACGAGGGTCCGAGGACTTCAGCCGTGTTATCGGCATCGAGGATGAGCCGGCGCACGGTGAAATTGCGTTCGCTCAGCAGCACGTCGCCGTCGGCGTGGCAGCGGTAGTCGTCAATCACGTGATAGTCGATGGCCTCGCAGGCTACCTCCACGTGCAGGGGGCGGGTATTGCCGTCGCTGTCGCGGCGGTCGTAGTCGCAGATGCGGTAGGTGATGTCGCTGGGCTGCTGAATCTCGATAATGAAGTTTCCGGCTCCGGCGGCGTGTACACGGCCGGCGGGGATGTGGAAGATGTCGCCGCAATGCGTGGGATACCAGGCCAGGGCATCGACAAAGGTGCCTTCGGCCACACGGCGGCGGAAGGACTCGGGAGTAAGTGTCTCGCGCAGGCCGGGGGCGATTCGTGCGCCGGGCCGGGCCTCTACGATGTACCACATCTCGTTTTTGCCCAGGCAGCCGTGACGGCGGCGGGCGGTGGCCTCGTCGGGATGCACCTGGACAGAAAGGTCGTCGGTGGCGTCGATATATTTAATCAGCAGGGGGAAATTGCCTCCGTGGCGGGTAAACATCTCGTCGCCCATCAGTTCGCGGCCGAAACGGCGGCAGACATCGGCCAACGTAAGGCCCTCCATGGGGCCTCCGGCAACGACCGACTCGCGGCCGGGCATGGCCGAAACCTCCCAACTCTCGCCTGTGTTTTCCGAAATCACGGGCAGGTTCTTGAACCGTGAAATACGGTCTCCACCCCAGATTACGGTCTTGTAGTATGGCTTAAGCAGGAACGGTATCATCGTCGGGTCGCTGGCTTGTATAATGTTTTGCGTGGTCGTTTCTTTGTTTCAATCAGGGCGCAAAGTTATAGAAAAATCCGCAACTATCCAACTTAATTTCACACCGTGGAGTCCCGACGGCGTATTCACGGGGCGGTGAAGGGTGAAAAATAAGACACATCCCGGGAGGAGGCGGGATGTGTCTGATGAGTGTTTGTATCGGAATAAGGAACGGAGTCAGTCGCCCAGGTCTACGGCGTAGTGTCCGCGTTTGCCCGTAGGATAGAGGCCCGAGATGAACATCACCTTGTCCTCGCCGGGGCCTAACTGGCGGATGCTCTTGAAGAGGGTCTCGATTTCCTCGGGCGAGGAGATGCGGTTGCCGTTGATTGCGGTGATGATGAAACCGTCCTTGATTCCGGCGTTGGCGAAGCGTCCGCCGGGGGTGACCTTGGCTGTGACGCCGCGTGCGATTTCCAGGCGTTGCAGTTCTTCGGCTGGAGTAGCCTCGAAGGTTGCGCCCAGAACACCCATCGGGGTTTCGGGAGCGGTGGTGGCGTAGTTGCCGTCGCGGTTGCGCATTGTGACTGTGACCTGCATGGGCTTGCCGTCGCGCATCAGGCCGATGGCGACGCGGTCGCCGGGGCTCAGACGGGCCATGATTTCCTGTAACTCGGCTGTCCCGGCAATGAGCATGTTGTTGATGGAGACGATGATGTCGCCTTCGCGGATGCCGGCTTCGCGGGCGGCGCTGCGGTCGGTCACCTCGCCGACGTAGATGCCGCGTGTCACGCCCTTGATGCCCTTTTCGGAGATGAGTTCGGGTGTGAGTTCGCGGTAGGCGATGCCGAGGAAGGCACGCTGGACGGTGCCGTATTCCTTGAGGTCGGCCACCACCTTGCTGACAATTGAGGTGGGGATGGCGAAGGAGCAGCCGGCATAGTTGCCTGTGCGGGAATAGATTGCGGCATTTATACCCACGAGTTCGCCGTCGAGGTTTACGAGGGCGCCCCCGGAGTTGCCCTGGTTCACGGCGGCGTCGGTCTGGATATAGGCTTCGATGCCGCCTCCGCCGGGAGTCTGGGTCGAGGACGAGATGCTGCGGGCCTTGGCGCTGACAATGCCGGCGGTGACCGACGAGGTGAAGCCGAAGGGGTTGCCGACGGCCAGTACCCACTGGCCCACACGGAGGCTGTCGCTGTCGCCCATGGGGATGACGTGCAGGTTCTCGGCGTCGTCGATTTTAATCAGGGCCAGGTCTGTCACGGGGTCGTTGCCGACGACGGTGGCGGCGAAGTTGCGGTTGTCGTTGAGAGTGACTTCAAGGCGTTCGGCTCCGTCAATCACGTGGTTGTTGGTGACGATGAAGCCGTCGGACGAGATGATGACGCCGGAACCGAGGCCCACCTGCTGCTGGCGCGGGGCTTCCTGGCGGCGGGGCTGCATGTTGCCTCCGGGATTTCCGAAGAAATATTGGAAGAACGGGTCGTCGAAGAAATCCTGTCCGCTGTAACCCTGGCGGACAGTGGCGAAACTTTTCACCGATACCACACCGTTTACAGTCGATTCGGCGGCTTCGATGAACTGGTCCTGCGTGAGCGGCGCGGCTGCTGCGGCAGTCAGGGCCGATGCAAGCATCGTGATAACCGGAATGATGAATTGCTTTTTCATATAAAATAAAGGTTTGGAGGTTGTGGTTAGATTTATATGCAAAATTACGCCTAAACGGACGAATATTCGCAGAATTGGCGGTTAAAAACACTAAATTTGCCTGGGCGGGGCGCACAACAAATGTTAATTCAAATTTTTATGTTATCTTTGCAGCAAATTGACTCCCGAAATGAACGACAAAACTTTCTTGGAAATGATTGAGTCGGCTCTGGCCGAGATAAAATATCCCGCAGTGGCTCCGCATCTGTTTGCCCCTGTGTCCTATGCCCTTGAGTCTGGCGGGAAACGCATCCGCCCCATGCTGGTGCTGGAATGTTGCGCCGCCGTGGGCGGAAATCCCGAATGCGCAATCAACCAGGCGCTGGCAATCGAGATGTTTCACAATTTCACGCTGATTCACGATGATGTTATGGACGGGGCGCGACTGCGCCGCGGACGTCTCACCGTCTACCGGCGCTGGAATGCCAATCAGGCGATTCTTTCGGGCGACGCACTGCTGACGATGGCCACGGCCCGCGTGGTGGAAGGCGCCGGCGACCGTGCCGCACGGGTTCTGGACCTGTTCAACCGTACGGCTCTCGAAGTGTACGAAGGCCAGCAACTCGACATCGACTACGAGCGCTACACCTCGGTGACGCCGGAACGTTATTTCAAGATGGTGAGGCTGAAGACCTCGGTGCTGCTCGGCGCGGCCTGCGCCATGGGCGCGATTATGGGCGGAGCCGACGACAAGACGGTAGACGCGCTGTATGCTTTCGGCGAGAATCTGGGAGTCGCCTTCCAGTTGCGCGACGACTGGCTGGATGTCTACGGTGACAACGTGTTCGGCAAGACAATCGGCAACGATATCGTGACGCGCAAAAAGACCTGGATGTACATCATGGCCCACCGCACTGCCGGCAAAGCGCTGGAGGAGGCCTATACGGCACGCCCGCGCGGCCACATGATTGCCCGCGTGAAGGCCATATACACGAAATACGGACTTTCCAGGGGCTGCCTTGAACTTATCGACAACTACTGCGCCAAGGCCATCGAAGCCCTTGCGAAAGCCGAAATCTCGGCCGATGCGCGTACAGTCCTGGCAACGCTGGTCGGCAACCTCTCGCACCGCGCACAGTAATGATCGACACACATACGCATCTATATCTGCCCGACTTTCACGACGGGGGAGCGCCGGCTGTGCGCCGCGCCCTGTGCGCCGGAGTGCGGCAGATGGTTTTTCCGAACGTGGACCTCGGAACAATAGCGCCTATGAACGCCCTTGCCGCGGAATTTCCCGGCGTGGTCTTCACCGCCCTGGGGCTGCATCCGACGGAGGTGGGCGATTCGTGGCGCGATGACCTCGACGTGATAGCCGCCGGATTCGCGGCCGGCCACCGCCATGTGGCTGTGGGCGAGGTGGGAATCGATTTATATTGGGATGATTCGGCCCGCGAGTCGCAGATCAAGGCTTTCGACGCCCAGGTGGATATGGCCTGCCGGCTGGACCTGCCACTGATAATTCATTGTCGCAAGGGTCTTGCCGAGACGCTGGAGGTGCTGTCGTCACATCCCGGTGCGAGGGCCGTGTTCCACAGTTTCGGCGGCACGGCGGACGATGTTGAGGCCGTGCGCCGAGTGGGGGACTTTTATTTCGGCATCAACGGAATCGTCACGTTCAAGAATTCGGATTTGCGCCGGGTATTGCCGGAAATCGGCCTTGACAGGATGCTGCTTGAGACGGACTCGCCGTATCTGGCTCCCGTGCCGATGCGCGGACGCCGCAACGAGTCGGCATTCCTGCCTTATATCGCGGCACATATAGCCGAAAGCCTCGGCTGCACGGTGGCCGACGTGGACAGTGCCACCACGGCTGCGGCACGGAGGCTGTTCGGGCTGCCCGGGGCCGATGTGTCAGCGGGCCATGGCCTCGGCACGGGCTGCGATTGAATCTTGCACGGCTTCGGCACGGGCCATTTCGGCCTTGTGAGCCGGCCACCAGTTTGAGAAATGATAGCATGCAAGCGCCCCGATGATGAGGGCCAGAACCAGGGCCGTCTTGCCTATCGTGCGGTTTGGTCGTTGCGGTTGTATCATGATAGCGGGACTTTTTTAGTAAGAAGGTTGGCAGTAGATGATTTTTTCATAATCAACAACTGCCGGTCCCGCAGGGTTCACGCCGGGGCAATGCGCTCCGGCCGCAGACATTTGTTATTTGTTATTGGCCGGGAGTTATTGCACAAATCCGCGCAGGAAGGCGAATTCGGCGGCCAGCGGCTGCAATGCCTCGACCATGCGGCGCAGGGCCTGCTCGGTGACAGGGGTGGTGTCAAGCCGGTTGTTGACGAACAACTGGACTTTCATTTCCGCGGGCAGGGGCGTTTCGCCATCGAGCGGGCGCGCAGCCTCGACAATCGAGGCCGCCGCAGCGGCGAAATCTGGCACGGCCGCCACTTCGCCGTCCTCGATGGTGGTATCGGTGGCGAAGCGGTAGTAGGTGCGCTCGGGTGTCAGGGCGATGTCGGCGCGGGCGTCGTCGGAATAGCGCATCATCAGCGTGAGGCGGCGGAGTTCATCGGTATTCATCGCTGGCCAAGGGTTATTTCAAGTTTGTTGATGGCGCGGAGGGTTTTCTCGCGGGCCTCGGCGGTGGAATCGGCCGTGGCAAGGATTACGCCCATGCGGCGGTGGCCCCTGACCTCGGGTTTGCCGAAAAGGCGCAACTGGACGCCTTCCTCCTCAAGAACCTTATCGAGGTTGCCGAAGGTGACGCGGTCGCTGTCGCCCTCGACCACAATGGCGCGCGATGCCGACGGGCCGTAGAAACGAATGGCAGGCACGGGCAGGCCTGTGAGGGCGCGGGCGTGCAGGGCAAATTCGCTGAGGTCCTGAGAAATCATCGTCACCATGCCGGTGTCGTGCGGGCGCGGCGACACCTCGCTGAAAATCACCTCGTCGCCCTTGACGAACAGTTCCACACCGAAGATGCCGTAACCGCCCAGGGCGTCGGTGATGGCGCGGGCAATCTCCTGGGCGCGTTCCAGGGCGAGGGGCGACATGGCCTGGGGCTGCCAGGATTCGCGGTAGTCGCCGTTGACCTGCACGTGGCCGACGGGTTCGCAGAAACGCGTGCCCGAAACCGAACGGACTGTCAGCAGGGTGATTTCATAGTCGAAATCGACGAAGCCCTCGACAATCACGCGGCCGGCGCCGGCACGTCCGCCGGCCTGGGCCTCGTTCCATGCGGCCTCGATGTCGTCGCTGCCGCGGAGCAGTGACTGGCCGTGGCCCGACGAACTCATCACGGGCTTGACAATGCAAGGGAAGCCTATTTCGCCGACGGCAGCCTCGAATTCGGCGCGGGTATCGGCGAATCTGTAGCGCGAGGTGGGCAGGCCCAGTTCCTCGGCGGCCAGGCGGCGGATGCCCTCGCGGTTCATGGTGAGCCGGGCGGCGCGGGCTGTCGGCGTCACGTGGAAGCCTTCCTTTTCGAGTTCAATCAGTTCCGGGGTGGCGATAGCCTCCACTTCGGGGATAATGTGCCCTGGCTTTTCTTCCTCGACGGCCTTGCGCAGGGCCTTGGGGTCGAGCATGTCGAAAACGCGCGCGCTGTCGGCCACATGCATGGCCGGGGCGCCGGCATATTTGTCGCAGGCCACAACCTCGATGCCGAGGCGCTGCAGTTCGATAGCCACTTCTTTACCTAACTCACCGCTGCCGAGCAGCATTGCCTTTACACCCTCGGGTGTGCCGGACGTACCGATACGTGTCATCAGATGGAATATTCGTTGTTTTAGAGTTGAATTTGCCTACAAAGGTACAAATAAAAGCCGTTCCGGAAAAACGGAGAGGTGTGTTTGATGTAAAAATATGTTAAATTTATCGGACGGTTTAAACCTTGCCGCACGGGCAGAGTCATAGTATCAGAAAGGCCGCAAAAGGCACCATTGAAACGACAACAACTTTTTCAAATTCAAGACTGAAACGCTATAGTATTTAATTCGCTTTTTTGATTAGATAAAGAAACTCCGACTCGTGAAGAATCGGAGTTTTTTTATTTACCTTTGCAGTAGAAAAGTTTTTACTTATGAAGAATTTGTTTTCACATATTGCATGCGGTTGGCGAGCGCTGGCGTTTGGTTTCGGCCTGTTCAGTGCGGCCCAAGCCGGAGCCTCTTTGCCGGAATATACCGTGGCCCCGGAGGAACAGTTTCCGGCGGTGAGTCCCGGGACGGCCACGCGGCTGATTGTAAATTCGGAGTCGCTGGGCGACCGGATGATTGTTGACGTCTGGTTTCCGCCGGCCTACGATGCCGCCTCGGCCGACAGTTATCCCGTGGTTTATGTTCATGACGGGCAGAATCTTTTCGACCCGGCGCTGTCCTTTTCCACGGTTGCGTGGGAACTGGACATGACTGCGGCAAACCTTGCCGGGGCCGGAAAAATCGTGTCTCCGATTATTGTGGGTATTCATAACCGAGGCTCGAAGAATCTGCGCCCTAACGATTATTTCCCCGAAAAAGCCGCCGGTTATATCCCCGAAGCCGGCAAGGATGCCTCGCTGATATGGGAAACGTGCCTAGCCGGGTTCTATGGCGACGAGCATGCATCATTTGTGGCTACCGAACTCAAGCCGCTGATTGACGAACTCTATAACACCCTTCCCGACCGCAATCACACCTTTGCCATGGGGTCGTCGATGGGTGCGTTGGCATCATTATACCTCCTTTGCGAATATCCGGAAACTTTCGGGGGCGCCGCCTGCATGTCGACGCACTGGATCGGTTCGTTCAAAATGAACGCCGATTATAGTATTCAGGACGATCCGATATGCGCCCGGGCCATTCTTGATTACGTGGCCGCAAACTTGCCCGAGACCGAGGAATATAAACTCTATCTTGACCAGGGTACTACGGGTTGGGACGCCGATTATCAGACCTACGAATCCGAGGCTCGCAAAATCGCCGGCAACCATGGATACAGCGTTGCCGACGGCACATTGATGACTTATGATGCAGCCGGAGCCGGCCATAACGAATGGTTCTGGCAACAACGAGCCGCGCGGCCGCTGACCTTTTTACTAAGCAATTTTTCCGACGGCATCGCCGACGTTGAAACAGAATCGGCGCCTGCCGACAGCCCACTCTACGACCTTTCCGGCCGTCAGGTTGCCTTAGATCCGTCGCCGGGAGTATATATCCGCGGCAATGTCAAAGTTAAAATAATGAGGTATTAGCGAATTCTTTATCAGAATAAATTCTTAATTTTGCAACATAAGCGAGCATCAACCAGATGATGCTGTGAAGATTTTGTTTTGATATGAAAGCAAACGAAATACAGGAACAGTTCAACAGTTTTGAATCCATTGCAATTGAATACGATGGAGTGGAATGTTGGAGCGCACGAGAACTGGCGCCGGTAATGGGCTATGGGCAGTGGCGAAACTTCGCAATTATAATTGAAAAAGCCAAGGAGTCAGCCGCCAATGCTGGAGTTATCAGTCGCTGATCATTTTGCTGACGTCAGCAAAATTATTGAGATTGGCAAAGGCGGTTATTCGTTAAGAAGAGTTTGTATAATATATTCTTTGGTCAGTTCTGATGATGTTTTACCAAACCAGATGCGTTTCAAGTTCTCATATCCGAAAACTGATGCTCGGCGTTGCATTTCAGCGACAAATTCGTCTGTAAATAATTCGATAAGGGGAATAGCCTTGGGTTCGTCAGTCAAAGGGCACAAGAAGATGTAACCGTCAAAATTGTCCTGATAACGGCCTGTGGCGGTTTTGTATTTGATTTCGTAAATACCATCAAATGGTTCTTCTCCGAATGGCGAATTAGCCAGTTTGAAACCAATAGGCTTATTCCCATTGAGTTCAAATGCAGTATCGAAAATACCGCCGCGAATAGGTGTCTTATTACCTCCGTGATTGTCGTCGGACAATCTGTGCTGATATACGATGAAAACCTGATCGCTACCCAGAGCCTTTGTTATCTGTGCGCCTGCTGTCAGTTCTGATTCTTTTCCATCAGCAGCAGAAGCATATCCCGCTTGATTTGATTTATAGGCATGGCCGCAACCGACAAGGAACAAGTTATTTCTCTTGTCAGAGGAATTTTCGATGGTGTTTACTACTATATTAGCCATGTGGGTATTTCTGTCTTCCATTGTGCGGGTATCTTCTCGTCTGGTGATTTTCGAATACGGAATTTGATAATCGGCTAACACAACACGGATTTTCTTGTTTTCAGGCAAAGAATGATTTAGTTCCCATAATTTGCATAGAAACTCGTATTCGCCTCGGTCCCACCAACCGTTTAACTGTTCATCCATGAAAATTTGAAATATCAGATTATTATTGAGTGTGTCACAACTCATAAAACTATCCATTGTCGTTTGATGCCATGAAGGAAGTTCCATAAAAATACAACCTACCTTATCGGCAAAATCGGGAAGTGAGATAAGGCGCATGAGCATATCCCATGAAACTTTTCTGCGATGATATTCGCCGTTGATAACCAATCTATGAGTACTCAACATTTCCAAAAGAAAATTTTCGGGAGAAAGACCAATATCGGATATGTAGGAAAGGAACGGAGTTACATCCTTTGGCAGGTTGTTGATTACAGCGACACGAGGTAAATTATATAATGCCTCCGGAAGTTGTTCAAACAACTGCTCTTGTGCATCATTCCAACTGTCGGCTATCCCCTGACCACGGTTGACCCATCTTCCGTCCTCAAGCCAACAGTTATTCAGAAAGAAAATGTCATCTCCATCTGAATGAGTTACAATCGAAGCGACAGAATCGCGGTATGTGACGATATAATCAATATTCTCATTAAGTATATAATTACGGGTTTCATCGTCTATAACTTCGTCAGGTATATCGGCGCTGAAATCAAACATTGAGGTTGAGATTTCTTTCCAATTCCTATATTTGCCGGATAATCGTACTTGAGTCCTTGAAAGGTAGTAATCAAGCGGCGATGAAAGATTGATAGAGTCCAGTGGGAAATCTTTGACTTGTTTGTCAATCTTTTCGATTTTGAAATCAGATAAAGATTGAGCATAACTTCCAAATGCGAGCACAAGAATGTATAGAGTGATTATAGTGCGCTGCAACATATTCAACTGATATTAGATAACATAATGCAAATTTATGAATAATTTGCGAGGCGTCAAAAAATTTCGAGGTCGTTTGGGCGGAAGATGTAGTAGTCTTGTATTTTCCGGCATTCGCCGGAGGGAAGAGGGTATATTACAATTAAAACAATGAAATATTGTAGGGATGCACGCTGGTGCATCCGCTGTTAGTTAGCGCTTTATAGCGGGAAATGCGTTGCTGTCGGATGCTCCGGGGAGCATCCCTACGCTTTGCTGTTTTGCTATACCATCTACGGTAGCAGTTGAATGAGTAAAGTAGTGAAATGAAGATACGTAATTGCAGGATAAAGCCGTTCGATTTGCGGTCGGTCGTTTTGCTTTTGAAAATATTGAGACACTTACGGCCCTTGTGTCAGAATTAATTCTTAATTTTGTGAATGAAACCTGAATTACTGAACAAGCAACCATCGGCGGACGTAGGGATGTACCACGGTACATCCGCTGCAAGCATCACAATCGGTACGTCCGCTCCAAGTGAGGCGATTAATACATCTAATTCGAGTGCGGCGACTTCGTCCGAATTAATTCATCAAAGCCAATATTCGCGA
>CAJJOO010000019.1 GCA_905193395.1 uncultured Porphyromonadaceae bacterium | reverse complement strand
AACTTCATATTCAGTTCTTGAATTTTTTTTGAGGCTATAGACAATAAATTAGCGCGGCAAAGTTACAAAAAATTCCCGTCAGTTGCAACTAATGCCTCCTTTAAGCGCCACTTTCAGTCCGTAATGTCTTCGGCCGCCTTGCAAATGTCTGTTAAATAGTGCCGGAGATCGTTCCAGTGGTAGAACGGCAGGATGTCGCTTTCCACCGGAACAGAGGTCTCGCGTTCGTTCAGCATTATTTTGGCAATCACGTCGCCGCTGTCGTTGCGGAAGAAGACAATCTGCACGTTGGCCGCCATGGGCGAGATCGCATAATCGTTCCACACCTCGGCGAGGCGGTCGGGATCGGTTTCGTCGGTGAATGCGCCGGGCAGGCGCAACAGGGCCGCCAGTGGGATTATGTTGCCGTCGTGGCCGAAGCGCAGGGTGGCTCCATGGGTGCCGGAGGCGATGCTGCGGTCGGCTTCGTCCACGATGTCGCGCACCAGATTCGAGGCGTTTGCCACGAAGACGCCGGCCGCCGGTGCGTAGTTGGAATTGCAGGCGAAAAAGTTGAAATTGAATACCTTCCACATGTCAAACAGTTCCTGTGGCGTGAACAGGCCAGTGAATGTCTGCCGCGTTTCCATATTCTGCATGTCGACGGCCACCCAGTAGAGTTGCCAGGCGAATTCGACGGGGTCAATCCAGCGGCCGACGTAGGTGCTGTCGCTGAATATCGTGCCGATGAGGCGGTCGGGATTGGTGTGTTCTCTGCGGTAGCGCTTCCATGTCTGGTACCATGGGCCGTCATGACCGCTCATAGGGCCGGATTCAGGCGAGTAGTAGTTCAGAAAATACATGTTGCGCCGGGAACTTTCGCGAGGAATCTCCAGCCGGGGATTCTGTTCTTTCAGCCCTTCGATGAAGGCGAACATGGAATGTGCGCAGCGCATCACCACCGTGGACGAGGCCTTGATGTCTGCACCATCGGTAAAGATCTCTGGAAAAGCCTCGTACATGCGGCGGGCGATGGCGCGATGCTGGCGGTAGCCGAGGGGCGATAGTTCGCCGCCGCGCCCGCGGGCTTCCTGCCACACGGTGTCGAGACGGTTCATCAGGTCGATGCCCAGAGGCGTTAGGGCATCGTGGGCGGCGGCGTCTTTCAGGCGGTCGAGAATCACGGTATAGTCTTCGTCGCTGATGAGGTAGCGCGAGCCATGTCTGCCGTAGTGGCTGATATAGAATGGCTTGTAGCCTTCGGGCGGTGCGGTGTTCAGCGACGAGGAAACCGGATAGGCATAATATACGCCTCCAGCTTTTCCCGGAGTGGCGGCGATGTCGTCGACAGTGGTCTGTGCCGGGGCCGTTGCGAATGTGAATAATGCTGCGGCGGCAAAGGCCCTATATATATAATGTGTGATTCTCATGTCTGCCCGGATTTTATTTCGCTGTTTCTTTCAGATGGAGTTGCCAGTTCCAGGCTGAGCGCATTGTGTCGGCCAGCGAAGTCTCGGCTTTCCAGCCCAGCACCTTGTTGGCGCGCGAGGGGTCGGCCCAAACCTTTACGATGTCGCCGTGGCGGCGCGGGGCGATGACATACGGAACGTCGACGCCGGTTGCCTCGCGGAAGGTGTTGATGAGTTGCAGCACGGATACGCCCTCGCCGGTGCCGAGGTTGAAGATTTCGATGGAATCCTCGCTTTGGCCGCCGAGCATGCGCTTGATGGCCGTGACGTGGGCCTTGGCCAGGTCAACGACGTTGATGAAGTCGCGGATGCATGACCCGTCGGGGGTGTCGTAGTCGTCGCCGAACACGCTGAGGCGTTCGCGGATGCCGATTGCGGTCTGTGTCAGATAGGGGATGAGGTTCTGGGGAACGCCGTTGGGCAGTTCGCCGATAAGTGCCGAGGGATGTGCGCCGACAGGGTTGAAGTAGCGCAGAATCACGGCCTTGAAGCGGGCGCCGGCATTTATTGTGTCGGTGATGATGTCCTCGGCCATCTGCTTGGTGTTGCCGTAGGGCGAGGTGGCCTTCTTTATGGGCGATTCCTCGGTTACGGGGTTGACGTCGGGTTCGCCATAGACGGTGCACGATGAGGACTGGACCATGCCGGTGACACCGTGGCTGTCCATGTTCTCGAGGATATTCATCAGGATATTGAGGTTATTGCGGTAGTAAAGCAAGGGTTTTTCCATCGACTCGCCGACGGCTTTCGAGGCGGCGAAGTTTATCACGCCGGCAATGTCGTCGTAGGAGTCGAACAGCCGTTTCATTGTCTCGCGGTCGCTGCAGTCGCCTTTGACGAAGTCGGGGCGGCGTCCGGTGATTTTTTCGATATTGTCAAGAACAGATTCGTTGGAGTTTGACAGATTGTCAATGATAACCACGTCAAAACCTGCCTGGAAGAGTTCGACAGTGGTGTGGGAACCGATGTATCCGGTACCGCCTGTTACGAGGATTCTGTTTTTGTTCATTTTGTCTGGTTATTTTGAGTTTGTATAAATATTCATCTGGCAGTTGGCGCAGTCGAATTCCAGCCTTAATCGGCCGGCGGGCGCGTCGAGATAGAGTCCGCGTGGCAGTTTTGCGGCTCCTGGGGTACGCAGGCAGGCGCCGAGTTCGCGGCGCAGGCAGTAGCGTGTGGTCATCACCTGCACCTCGCCTTTCTGCGGCGCGGTCTCGAGGGCTTTTTCTCCGATTTCAGCGCCGTGGCGGGTGTAGAATTCGGCCGCCTTGCTGTTGGCTATGTTGTGGGTGTATCTGGTGTGAAGTCCGGCGAGGGCGTCCGCGGTCAGCAGGTCGGGTCGGCGCCGGGCCGGGCGCCGGGCGATGTCGGCGGCGCGGTCCAGCGCTTCAAGTGCCTCGCGGCGCAGTCGTGCCAGCACCGAGGCCGGAATGAAGGCGTCGCCGCAGAGGTCTTCGATTTTTTCCGCGCGGTAGATGGTGCCGCCGAGTCGGCCGAGTTCTTCGCGGCGTCGGGTACTTTGGTCGGTCTTGGCGTGGTCTGTGCAGGGCTTTTCAGCGGCCACGGAGACGCGCAGGCCGCGTTCGTCGGCGAGGTCAATCACGGGGCGGCCGTCGGCGGCCATTCGGAGGGTGATGTCGACGGCGATGCTGCGCCGCGCGGTGTCGCTGCGTTCCATCATGGCTTCAAACCTCACATCGTTGTTGCGGTATAGTATGGTGCCGGGAGGGGACTTCCGCGCCGGGAGCGGCCACAATGCGGTTGCCGGAATCCACGCGGTTCACGCGGAAGCCTTTGAAGCGGCGCTTGCTGTCGAACCAGCCCAGTCCGTCGCCGTTGGCCAGGGCCGATGCGTCGTCTACTGTCATCATGCCGCGGGAGGTCCGGATGACTTTCGCTACGGGCTGTCCGGTCCATTTTGGCGTGAACCAGGATGTTATATGTTTTTTATCGGAGCCGGTGAGGAAATATGAGGTGAAGCCGCGGTTGAAACTCAGCACCGGATCGGGGCGGAATGAGAAGTCGCTGCGCCCATATGATGCTCGGCAATAGCGGCCCTGTGATGCCTCGATGACGCGGTCTAGGGCCTTGCGGTAGGCGGCAGTGACGTTCTTGACGTATGCGGCCGATTTCAGGCGCCCCTCGATTTTGAACGATGAGATTCCGGCGTCGGCCATTTCGGCCAGATGGTCGATGCGGTTCATGTCGGCCAGCGAGAGCCAGTGGCGTGTGGCGGGGAGGCCGTCGGGCGGCGTCACCGGGCGTCCGCTGCCGTCGGTCAGTGTGAAGGGCAGTCGGCATATCTGTGGGCACGCGCCGCGGTTGGCGCTGCGTCCGGAAAGCACCTGCCCGGCATAGCAGCGTCCGCTGTAACTGACGCACAGGGCGCCGTGGACAAAGGCTTCGAGGCGCGATTCGGGGGCGGCGGCTGCGGTGGCGCGGATGTCGTCGAGCGAAAATTCGCGTGGAACAACGAGTTGCGCCAGCCCGGCGCGGGACAGTGTGGCCAGAGCCTGCGGGGTGGTGGCGTTCCACTGTGTTGAGGCGTGGAGTTCAATCGGTGGCAAATCCATCGTCAGCAGTGCCGGATCCTGGATTATGAGCGCGTCAACGCCGACGCGGGCCAGCGAGGCGGCAATTTCGCGGGCCTGTTCCAGTTCGCTGTCATAAAGAATGGTGTTCAGCGCGGCATATGCCTTCACTCCGAAAGGCTGGGCAGCCGCAACCACCGTCTCGAAATCCTCGATTGAATTTCCGGCGGCCGCACGCGCTCCGAAAGCCGGCGCGCCCATGTACACGGCGTCGGCGCCATGCGTGATGGCGGCGATGGCCGTCGCGGCGTCGCGGGCAGGGGCCAGAAGTTCGAGTGGTCGCGGTGTGGAGGGTTTCATAACAGGGTTTCGAGCAGTCTGAATGCCTCGGCGCGTCCCGAGGTGACGCGGTCGGCGTGGTGGGCGTCGCTGTTGACAACCAGGGGGACGCCGGCCGCGGCAAGACGCTGCCAATAGCGCGGCTGAGGGAAGAATCGGCCGGCGGATTCGTAGGCCTTTGTATTGATTTCGACGGCGATGCCGGAATTGATGATTTCCGTCAGATATTCGTCCACAATTTTCCTGTACCAGCCTTCGTCCTCGATTCCGGGATGATAGTCGGAGGCGTTGTGGGCGATTTTGTCCAGATGGCCCAGGATGTCGAAGCCCCCGCGGGCAAGCATCTCGCGCGACTGGCCGTAGAAGGTCTCGACCACATAGCGGATGTCGTTGCGGAAATGCAGCCCCATGTTGCGCCGGAAGCGTTCGGCCGGTCCGTCGATGTCGATGTATTCGCCGGTGGGCGAGGGAATGAAGTGTACCGAGCCGATGGCGAAATCAAGTCCGAGGTCGCGGAAATAGTCCGAAGCCGGACCCCACTGCGGACCCAGATAGTCGATTTCCATGCCGCAGTAGACCTGCATGGGGGCAAGGAGCCGACCCAGACGCTCGGTTTCGCTGCGGTAGGCGGCGATATCGTCGCGCGACATGTTGCAAGGCGAGGGAATTGACAGGGGCGAGTGGGGCGAGAAACCCAGATGGAGAAATCCGGCGGCGGCAGCGCTGCGGGCTATTGCCTCCATTGTGTCGTGCCCGTCGCAAAACTGGCTGTGGGTGTGGAAATTGTAATTATGAGTAGACGAAATTATGCTGCGGAAGTCAATCATGATTGGTTTCACTGTTGATGTCGGCCGCCCGCAGGGGCCGGCCGGAAGATTCAGCGCACGGGTTCGTCGCCGTTTTCAGACAGCGACACGCGCATGTTGGTGTCGGCCTCTACGTTTTTCAGTTTGTAGTAGTCCATGATGCCGAGATTGCCGTTGATGAAGGCTGTTGCCATGGCACGGGGCAGTTCGGCCTCGGCTTCTATGACCTTTGCGCGGGCTTCCTGGGCCAGGGCCTTCATTTCCTGTTCGCGGGCGATGGCCATTGCGCGGCGTTCCTCGGCCTTGGCCTGGGCGATGTTCTTGTCGGCCTGGGCCTGGTCCATCTGCAGCACGGCGCCGATGTTCTTGCCTATGTCGATGTCGGCGATGTCAATCGAAAGAATCTCGAAGGCGGTGCCGGCGTCAAGCCCCTTGCTGAGAACGAGTTTCGAGATTGAATCGGGGTTCTCAAGCACCTGCTTGTGCGAGTTAGACGAACCGATTGACGATACGATGCCCTCGCCCACACGGGCCAGGACGGTATCCTCGCCGGCGCCGCCCACCAGCTGGCGGATGTTGGCGCGTACGGTCACGCGGGCCTTGGCTATCAACTGGATGCCGTCTTTTGCCACGGCAGTCACGGGCGGAGTGTCGATTACCTTGGGGTTGACGCTCATCTGCACGGCCTGGAATACGTCGCGGCCGGCCAGGTCAATGGCAGTTGCCATCTTGAATCCCAGGGGGATGTTGGCCTTGGATGCGGAAACCAGGGCGTGGACCACACGCTCGGGATTGCCGCCGGCCAGATAGTGGGCCTCGAGGTCATCGCGGGTCACGTCGGACAGGCCGGCCTTGTGGGCTTCGATGAGGGCGCGCACAATCACCGAGGCAGGTACCTGGCGTATGCGCATCAGCACAAGTTGAATCAGCGAGATTTTCACGCCGCTGACACGGGCCGAAATCCACAGGAAAAACGGGCAGTAGTAGAAAAATACGCATAGTAGCACCAATAGTGCGACCGCGAGGATGATGAATGTTGTGTCCATTGTTTATATGTGATTGGTTTTTAGAGTTCTCTCGGAGAATGCATTACTGCTGTCAGATGGCGTGCAGTTCGGCCGATATTGCGCGGTTGACGAGTGAATCCATGGAGCGGCGTGCTTCGGTCAGGCGGTCCTCCTGATTGATTATTTCCACGCCGGCGGAACGGTCTCCGTTGCGGTAGCGTTCGCGCAGGGCGTCGAGCGATTCGCTCAGACGGTTGACGAGGGCGCGCTGGTTCAGTGCCTGGGACATGAGTGAGCGTGCCTGCGACGAGCGGAAGTCGCTGAGCGAGGTGTAAATGCGTGTAGTCGAACCGATTGGCAGTGTAAATGAATTGACGGCGCGTTCCTCGCTTCGCTGCGGCGTTTCGCCCGCGGCGTTGATTCTTGCAAGAACCTGCGAATAGTCGGCGCCGGGTGTGCGGGTAAGGGCGATATTGTCGAGCCGAGCCAGACTCAGCAGTTCGGGCGAGTCGGGTTCGACGTTCACACGGGTTTCCGAAGGCACGAAAATGTAGATGGTCACCATTCCGGGGATATGGTTGCGGTCGGTGGCCCACCAGCCTGCGCCGGTGGTCTCGTCGATTGCCATCAGGTAGTCGTCGTCAGGCGAATTGTAGGGCATGCCCATGTTCTGGGGCTGCAGGTAGCCGTCGTCGGTGCGGCGTGTCAGAAAAATGTCGTATCCGCCGAGAGAACCCTCGCCGTCGTTGGCGAAATACAGCGTCAGTCCGTCGGACATCAGGAAGGGATATTCGGCATTGCCACCGCCGCCCAGGTCTTCGCCGGGAAGCGGGGTGGGGTGGTCGATTGTACCGTCGTCCAGGATATCGGCGCTCATCAGGCGGAACACGCCGGCGCTGTCGGGCTGCGCGTAGAGTATTTCGGTGTTGTTCTGGGGAATAAATGCCATTTCCACGTCATCTATACGGGCTGTGGCACCGTTTACCAGCCTCCCGCACTCGGGCGACAGGCGGTAGGCTTTGAAAAACTCGTCGGCGTCAACCACAATCGAGTCAATCACGGCCACACGCTCCACGCGCGAGAGCATATTCTCCATGGTGATTACCCGCGAGCGTTCCTCCTGGAAGTCATCGGGAATCTCGCGCTTGTTGCGGCGCATGATGTTCTCGTAGGAATCGAAATATTTGGTGGCGCGTGCCGGGTCGTAATCTTTGGCGGCTTCGCGGGCCAGGATGAGGGCCGCGTCGGCCACCCCGCGCGATTCGGCCGTTTCCAGATAGGGAACAGCCTCGGGCATGCGGTCGAGTTCAATCAGAGTCAGTGCCAGCCAGTAATTGACATTTCCGTTGCGGGGCGAACGCCGGTGCAGGGTCTCGAGTTTGGTAAGGGCCTCCTCGAATTTACCTTCGGCATATAGGGCGCGTGCGTCGTCTATCGGCGCGCAGAGTGCCGCGGACGCTGCCAGCAACATGGTGAAAAGGATGAAAATGCGGTGCATGGGATTCATACTCATAATTAACGTTCAAAGTTACGAATTATTCTTCATATATACAACCGCGCGCCCGCGCGTGTTCATTTCGCAGGCGTGCTGGCGCTCCGGCGGAAAGGTACGAAAACAATTCAGGGAGCCTTCATCACGAGGACTCCCTGTTGCGTTTTAATGACTTAAAACAATTACATAACTAACATAAAACACATTTTTTTCTGATTGTTTCCGCCAGGTCATGTGTGAAGACCCGGCGGTGATATAAACAATCGATACTAACCCTAAAACTGAAATGATTTTTTCGTGGATGCAAAGTTAGCACAATTCCTGCAATTGGTTCACATAATCAAGGCGGAATATAAGCGGCTATTTCACTTGATTATACGTAAAACGTTAACTGCCAGAGACTGTAACGATAATTAAAAAATGAATAATATAACAGTGAGTATAGCGTTTCCTGCTGCTTGTGCTCAGTTGTCGCTCTTGATTTTCATGATTTCTGCCTCGAACGTGTCTCTGTTTATGGCTCGAGCCTTGGTGCGGTTGCGGTAGGCGTAGATGGTGTTGAGCGAATAGTTAAGCACCTGGGCGATACGCGGACTCTCTTCGATGCCCAGCCGCATGAAAGCCAGAATCCGAAGGTCGGTATTGAGTAGTTCGCCTTCCTTCAACTTTATTTTTTCGCCGTCTTTCAGCAGCATGTTGACCTGTTCCACGAAGTCGGGATAAAGATGCAGGAAAGCATTGTCGAACACGTCATAGAACTCCTTGCTCTGTTCCTCGACGAATTTGCCGGATTTTGTCAGTTTGTACAGGTCGTCGACCTTCCCGGCGGTGATTTTGCGCGACACTATCTTGCAGAACTGATTCAGTTTGTCCATGTAGATCGAGCAGAGGTTCAGGAACTGGCTGATATATACCTCCTTGATTCGGTTGGCCTGCTGGAGTCGCTGTTGCAGTTCTTTCAGGTGGCGCATTTTTTTGTAGAGCGTGACCATGGTGATAATCAGGCCGACAACCGCCACGACAAGCACGAACAGGATGACATAGATTGTGCGGCGCGACGAATCCAGTTCCTCGTTGTATGCCCGTTCGATGATCGGCAGGATTCGTGAGGTCTCGATCATTCGCAGTGGGGCGCCACATTCCACGGCGCTGGCCAGGGCGTCGTTAAGGTAGGCATAGGCGCGGCGTATCTCGCCTTTTTCGTATAGGTTGTTGCCGAGTTCCTGCAAGGAGGCCATCTCTCGGGTTGCTGCGCGGACGTCGGCCAGGGCGGAAATAGCCAGATAGTAGGTATATGCGTTCTCGTCGCCCTCGCTTTTGGCCATTGCCGAGAGATGGTGGGCGGCACGGGCCAGCATGGGACTGCCTTCCGGAGCCTTTTGCAGCACTTCTTCAAGCAGGGCGCGGGATTTACCCGGCGAACCGGTCAGGAAATAGTATTCGCCCAGATTGAACTTGTATTCAAGCGATTCACGAGGCAGTGTCTCCAGCAGCCGGCGCTGGCGTTCCAGGGCCGACCGTGTGTACATGGCCTTGAATTCGGGATCGCGGGCCGCGAAAGCCGACATGTAACTGTACATCTGTCGGCCGCAGTCGTAGTACATTGACATTAGCCGCGGCGACAGCGCGGTGGTGTCGATGGAGTTGTAAATCTCGAGGGCAGGACTGAAAAAACCGCCAAGCGGCAGAAGCATGGCCTGACGCAAGGCAAAGGGCGTCTTGTCCGGACAGGACGGCGAGGAAAGCCCGATGCCGAGATAGTGCAGGGCCGAATCGTTGTTGAAGCCGGTGAATTCGCCCACGATGTTTAGCAGCAGCGGCTCCGTGATGCCGGTGCGGTGCATTGAGTCCAGAAGCATGTCGATACGTTCCTGTCTCAGCGAGATGAAACTGTCGCGGCCGCGCAGTGTGCGGTCTAGGGCGTCAAGGGCCGTGGCGGCATCGGTGGCAGTAATTTCAACTGCCGCCGCGCTGAGTGTAGTTGCGGCAATTAGCGACAGGATTACATGGCGTAGTTTCATATACTGCTAAATGGTTGCGGTTCAGGGGAGGAGTCAGGAGCCGAAGAGTTTCGCCAGGCGTTCGGTGTCGACGATTTCCAGTGTTTTAAGGCCGTCGGGTGTGAAACCGGGGTGGGGGAGACTAAGCAGCGACGCTATGAGCGAATCGGCTTCCTCGGCCGACAGATTCTGTCCGGGACGGATTGCTGCCGAACGTGCAAGTGCAAGCGCCGCCGGTTTCAGCAGGTTCTCGTCCGGTACCTCGCCGGTTTCCAGGATGTCGTTCACCAGTCCGGAAAGGGCGTTGCCCGGGGATATGTTTCCCGGCAGCGATGGCACCGCGTTGATGGCCCAGGTGCAGTCGCCCAGAAACGAAACATCAAATCCCAGACGGCGCAGCAGCGGGTCTATTGACGATATGACGGCGCTGCGGTCCGGTGTCAGTGTCAGCGTTTCGGGGAAAATGAGTCTTTGCGAGGCCAGCGGATGCTCGCTCAGTTCGTTCATGAAGCGATGGAACAGGATGGCGATATGCGCGCGGCGGCGTTCGATAATCATCATGCCGCGCGGCGCGGGAGCCACCAGAAAACGGCCGCCTACGGAAAGATAGGCCGGCGCGGAAATCGGAGTCTCGTCGAACAGCGACTGCTGCCCGGGCTGCCCCGCGGCTTCCGTATCGGGAACTTCGGGTTGAGGAACCTCGGCGTCGGGCGTCAGCGGGGTATCGCGCCGCGAGGTGAACGATTTGTACAGACTGTCCCAGTCGCGCGGCACATAATCGTGGTGCGGAGGCTGCCATGTAGTTGCCGCCGGTGCCGGAGATTCCGCCGGAGAATCCGTTTTGTCGGCCCGGTCCTCGTCGAAGGGATTATAGGTATTATCGGTTGAAATCCCGGGCATCTGCGCCGTACGGTCTGGGACGA
>CAJJOO010000018.1 GCA_905193395.1 uncultured Porphyromonadaceae bacterium | reverse complement strand
TTTTGCCGTCGAGCCACAGAGTTCACCGCCCAAAATGGAGGCAAACCCTGGCGGTACGTCATACTACCTCACACTCTCGTCGACCGCAGTTATACTTTCGGTTATATTCTCAGCCAAACGAAACTCAGATAGACGGTCTGTTGCTTGTCAGCAATTTATAAAGACATGATCTCTGTTTAAGTTATAATCAAAAGTCGATACGGTTTTTCAATGATCGCGAGGTGAGGGCGGTCTGGAATGACGAAAACAACTGTTGGTAGTTCTCGGTTACTGACGTTGTGCGCGCTATTGATGATTAACCGGACTATACCAAGGCCGGTAACTATTGGCGTTGGCTTAAACGCAGGTTGAAACATGATGGCGTTCAGTTCGTGAATGGCACTCACAAACTGAAAATTGTTGTTCCCGACAGCAAACAGCGTATAGCCGATGTACTGAACAGTGAGGATGTGGTCCTTCTTGTTAAGCGTTTTTATAACGGCAATCGGATGAATAAAGCGTCCGGAGAAAGGAGGCTGCATGCAGTGGTGCGCCCTTTCTCCGGACAAAGTTACTAACTTTTTTTATTTTACGGCGCGGGTGGCCGCGCGTTTCATTCGGATTTCTTTATGATTGCCACTCGGCCTTCGTAGGCGGGGAAGGCGACGGCGCCGCCGTTCACGGTGGCCGTGCGGCCGGTGTAGAGTTCGGTCACCGCGGTGCCGTCGGCAAAGGTGCCGGCTACGTCTATGGGCCGCCCGGCCTCGGGCAGCAGCCGGATGAGGATTGTGTCGCGGTCGTTGTAGCGGACACAGGTGTGGACGTCGACAGTGCGCTGCCGCCCAGTGCCGATTACGGGGTTGGCCCGGCGAATACGGCCAAGTCTGCGGAAATTCCGACTTCTCCGGCATCAAGAACCTCATTTTCAAGATGCTGTGATGAATAAATCTGGTTGAGTTCCTTTCTCAGTACATCCATGGCAGTGTGGCGTTTGATTTCCCGCGAAATAACGAATTTTCAACCCAATATCCAAACATTTCCCCGAAAAACATTAACTTTGCAAGAAGAACCGTTCACCGCCCTTCCAATATAGAACATGACTGACGCAACGCGATTTTTTTTCATTTAAATGCCTCGAAAAGGAATAAAAAAATGAACGATTTATACTAAAAAGAACGTCTGAACGTTCACTAAGTGAACGCCCGGACGTTCCATTAATAATATAAGTATGGATAAACTTGCAAGTCTTTATCGGCAATGGCAGGAAATTCAGCCGCTTTCACCAAGAAAGCAATACCTGTTGAGCCAGCGATTTACTGTCGATTATAATTTCAATAGTAATCATATCGAAGGCAATACCCTGACGTATGGTCAGACCGAACTGCTGCTATTGTTAGGAAAGGTTGTGGGAGAAGGCGATTTGAAAGACTTTAATGATATGAAGGCGAGTCAAGTCGGGTACGAAATGGTGCGTGAGGCTTTAAATTTAAAAGATACACCATTAACCCAGAATTTCATCCGCCAACTGCACAAGGTTCTGCTGCGCGAGGACTATACCGTGTACCGTAATCTTCCGGGAGGCATTCAGACAAGTTATGTAATCCATGCCGGTCAATACAAGAAGCGTCCAAATAGCGTTATCACCCGCTATGGCGACCGATTCGAGTACGCCTCTCCCGAGGAAACGCCAGCCCTGATGGCCGACCTTGTCGACTGGTATAACGAGGCAGAGCAATCGGAGAATTATTCGCCGGTTGAACTGGCGGCCTTATTTCATTACCGATACATCCGTATTCATCCTTTTGAGGACGGCAACGGCCGAATTGCACGATTGTTGGTAAACTATATCCTTGCCCGTCATGGCTGGCCCATGATTGTGGTGCGCTCCCGTGACAAGTGGAAATATATAGAGGCATTGCATAAGAGCGATCTAAAAGTCGGAACCGAACCGTCTTTCGGAGCACAGGCTACGCTAAAACAAATTGCGACATTCCTGAATTATTTCAAACATCTTGTTGCATCAGAATTACAATATAATATTGACTTTGCAACCGAAACATCGCCTGATGTTTGGTGGTATGATGGTAAAAAGATTGTTTTTAGAAGCCCCTCGTCAGCAGCAATACTTCGCACTATATCTGAGAACCCGGAAATTACTGTGGATGAAATAGCAAATAAAGTCGGCATAGTGCCGAGGGCCGTGAAAAAGCAGTTGAGCAGTATGGTCGAAAAAGGCTATATTCAGCGAAGCAGCACAGACCGTGACTGGTATATATTTGTTTCCCAGTCTGTCTAATCTCTCCCCCTCATTGCGATTTTCTGCGAA
Organism: uncultured Porphyromonadaceae bacterium; assembly: GCA_905193395.1. Taxonomy (GTDB): domain Bacteria; phylum Bacteroidota; class Bacteroidia; order Bacteroidales; family Muribaculaceae; genus CAG-873. Next base: position 8,512 of record CAJJOO010000018.1, on the reverse strand, counting down.
TTTATTACTAAATTTGCACATTAATTTCAAATACGAATACAACAATTCTTTTATGGGATTCTTCAGTATTTTTTCAAAGGAGAAAAAGAACACTCTCGACAAGGGACTCGAAAAGACCAAGGAAGGCGTTTTCGGCAAACTGAAACGCGCCTTCATGGGCCGAAAGACCATCGACGCCGATTTCCTTGACGAACTTGAGGATATATTCATTTCCGGCGACGTGGGCGTGGAGACCACCCTGCGTATCATCGACCGTATCCAGCAGCGTGCCTCGCGTGACCGCTACGTGGGCATGAACGAACTGAACGACATGCTTGTTGAGGAGATTACCTCGCTGCTGGCCGAAAATGACAATCAAACCACCGGAACGGCCGATTTCGCCATCCCGGCCGGCACGTCGAAGCCCTATGTGATTATGGTTGTCGGCGTCAACGGCGTGGGAAAGACCACCACAATCGGCAAACTGGCCCACCAGTACCGTAAGGCCGGTTACAGCGTGATGCTGGGCGCCGCCGACACCTTCCGTGCCGCCGCCGTCGAGCAACTCGATGAATGGGGGCGCCGCGCCGGCGTGCCCGTGGTCAAGCAGCAACTCGGCTCCGATGCCGCCGCCGTGGCCTTCGACACACTTTCGTCGGCTGTCCGCCAGGGCACCGACGTCGTGATCATCGACACCGCAGGCCGTCTGCACAACAAGAAGGGCCTGATGGACGAACTGTCGAAAATCAAGCGCGTGATGGACAAGGTTGTTCCCGGCGCGCCGCAGGAAGTCCTGCTGGTCCTCGACGGTTCGACAGGGCAGAATGCATTCGAGCAGGCCCGCCAGTTCTCGGCCGCCACACAGGTGACGGACCTGGCCGTGACGAAACTCGACGGCACCGCCAAGGGTGGGGTGGTCATCGGCATCAGCGACCAGATGAAGATTCCCGTGAAATATATCGGTCTGGGCGAGGGAATCGACGACCTCCAGGTTTTCAACAAACGCGAATTTGTTGAGTCGCTTTTCGGCAACCGCTGATATTTCTTCTGAATGAAATACAGTCCTTTGAAGGTAAACGTGGTTTCCATGGGTTGCTTCAAGAACCTGGTGGATTCCGAGCAATTGTTGCGCCGGCTTGAAAAGGCCGGCGTCGATGCCGTGCACGACAGCGACGGCGATGCCGACGTAGTGGTCATCAACACCTGCGGTTTCATCGGCGACGCCAAGGAGGAATCCATCGGCGCCATCCTCGAGGCCTGCTCGCTGAAACAGAGCGGCCGCGTCGGCGCAGTCTATGTGATGGGCTGCCTCAGCGAACGCTACGCCAAGGAAATGCCCGACGAGATTCCCGAAGTCGACGGCTGGTATGGCAAATTCGACTGGGACGGCATTGTCGACCGCATCACCGTTTCGCGCGAAAAACCTGCCCATGCCTGGGAACGCCGTCTCACCACACCGCCCCACCATGCCTACATCAAGATTGCCGAAGGTTGCAACCGCTTCTGCGCCTTCTGCGCCATACCGCTGATAACCGGGCGCTATGTGTCGCGTCCCGTCGACGATATCCTTGCCGAGGTCACTGACCTCGCCGGAAAAGGCGTGCGCGAATTCAACGTGATTGCCCAGGACCTCTCGTACTACGGCCGCGACCTCTACGGCCGGAGCGCCCTGGCTGAACTGATTGATAAAATGGCACGGATTCCCGGCGTCGACTGGATTCGCCTGCATTACGCCTATCCGGCCGACTTCCCCTATGACGTCCTGCCCGTCATGGCCCGTCATAAGAATGTATGCAAATATCTTGACATTGCTCTTCAGCATATCGACGACACCGTGTTGCAGAACATGCACCGCCACATTGATGCTGCCGAAACCATCGCGTTGCTGCAACGGATTCGCCGCGAGGTCCCCGGAATCCATATACGCACCACCCTGATGGTGGGCTTCCCCGGCGAGACGGACGAGGCTTTCGATCGTTTGCTCGATTTTGTCCGCGAGCAGCGTTTCGAGCGCATGGGCGCTTTCGCCTACTGCGAGGAGGACGATACCCGCGCTGCCGCCGAATTCACCGACGAAATCCCGCAGGAAGTCAAGGAACGCCGCCTCGACAAGTTGATGGCCCTTCAGGAAGAAATCTCGCTCGAACTCAACACCGCCAAGGTCGGCAAGACAATGCGCGTGATGATAGACCGCGAGGACAGCGACTATTTCGTTGCCCGTTCGGAATTCGATTCGCCCGAGGTCGACCCGGAAATACTCGTCGTCAAGTCGCGGGAACTTACGCCCGGCCGGTTTGCCGAGGTGCGTATCACGCAGGCAATGCCCTATGAATTAATCGCCGAAATCGTCTGATTCGATGGTCCGTCCTTCTCAAGAAATGATTCGCGCGGTGTGCCACTGCGTGGCCTGCGGCATCCCCGTCGCCCTTTTTCGGCGTCCCGGCCGGGATGTCCGTTTTCTGGCTTCGGAACCCGCTGAGGATTACGCCGGGTCGGTCTTTTCCATTATCCCCTGGGGTGGAAAATGGGACGGTCGCATCCGAATTGGCAGCGTCGACAATCCTCGGGCCGTTTTGGAACTATCTACCTGCACCGGTGGCTGGCCGCCGCAGTACGCGCAGTCCGACACCGACAGGCAGCAGTACCTGCATGATGTCGGCTCTCTCATAGAGACTCTTCGGCACCGTGGCGGCAAGTTGGTGGTTTCGCGCGTAAAATCATATCCATTCGGCCCCGATGCTTTGGGCCCGGCCATATCCTCGGTGTTCGAGGCTTTCCCGGATGCTTTCTGCAATTTCTTTTCCCATCCTGCCGTCGGCTGCTGGCTCGGCGCCACCCCCGAAGTGCTGCTGTCCTGCGACAGCCGGGGCGCTTTCTCCACAATGGCCCTGGCCGGAACGCACAGCAGCGGAAAGGACTGGGACAGCAAGAATATCGAGGAACAGAAAATCGTCACCGATTATATAATGTCGGTATTGACGCCGATGGCGCGTGATATCGTCGCCGACGGCCCTAAATCCCTGCCTTTCGGCAGCATCGAACACCTATGCACCGTGATTTCCGGCACATTCTCCGCCTCCGTGAGCCACGGTCAGGCTGTCGACGCCCTTGCGCCTACACCTGCCGTAGGCGGTTTCCCTTCCGGCGATGTCGACGCCCTCATTTCCGCTGCCGAGGCTCATTCGCGCCGCTGCTATGCCGGAACGCTGACGGTAGAAAACGCCGGCGAGAACCATTCCTACGTCAACTTGCGCTGTGCCGAATTCACCCCCGGCCAGGTCACTTTTTATGGCGGCGGGGGCATAACACCGCTGTCAGTTGCCGCCGACGAGTGGGTGGAAACCGAAAACAAAATCGGCCAGATTGCCCCGCATGTTTTAAATGTATTGAATCTCCATGTCGCAGAATCAGAATAATTCCAGAGGTGTCTTTGTGATTTTTGCCACTGCCCTGGTCACTTTGATATTATTGTCCCTGCTTCCCTGGGGCGATTTCACCGGGCATGTACTGAAAGATTTCAATCTTTTCGGGGATTTGCTGCCACGGAGCGACAAGTCGTTCATCACCCACGAGGAAATTGACCCCGAACTTTTGGCCCTCGCTTCCGAGTCCGACTCCGAAGTGCCGGATTCCACGCTCTTGCCATCGGGCGAAGCGGCCAACGAAGTCGTTGCCGACCTTCCCGACGATTTCACGCCCCCGATGCGCGATGGAAGCATTCTGATTGAGGATTATTCCCCCGACGGCAGCGGGCTGCCTTCCTTGCGGCAGGCCCTGGCGAATTCGACGTCCTCGCCGGTGCGCATAGCCTTTGTCGGCGACTCCTATATCGAAGGCGATATCCTCACCCAGGATATCCGTGCCATGCTTCAGGAAACCTATGGCGGCCACGGGGTGGGGTACATGCCTGTTTTCAGCCCCATTCCCGGATTCCGTCGCTCTGTGCGTCAGTCGGGCTCGGGCTGGGAGGCAAAGGAAATCCGCGACATGGGTGCCAACGACTACCGCACGCTCCAGGGCATTTATTTCACTTCCGACGGCAACGGCAAAGCCACGTTCAAGGGCACGAAATCGCCGGCAGGATGCGATTCCTGGGATTGCTCGACGGTCGCCTTCATCGCTCCGGAATCCGGCACGATGACGCTCGCCACCGATGCTGCAAACGATGTCCGCGAAATCCAGGCTTCCGACGAGGTCCAGGCCGTCCGTATCCAGGGGCATACCACCTCCTTTTCTCTTGAATCGGATATCGCCGGGCTGGTGGTCCTCGGCGTATACCTCGACGGCGCTTCCGGTGTGATTCTCGACAATATGTCGCTGCGCGGCAACAGCGGAATCAGCCACCGCAATCTCAACTCATCGGTAACCCGGACCTTGCGCGATGTGGCCGACTACAAACTGATTATCCTCGAATTCGGCATCAACGCCCTCACTTCGCAGCAGACCGATTATACGGCATATTCCAATGCCATGAAACGGGCCATCGCGACGATACGGGCCAACTATCCCGAGGCTCAGATTCTGATGCTCGGAATCGGCGACCGCGGCCAGAAACAGGGCACCGAAGTCGGTTCGATTGCCACGGCGCCTGCAATGGTGGCCGCCCAGCGCAATGCCGCGCGCAGCGCCGGTGTGATGTTCTGGGACACACGTGCCGCCATGGGCGGCGATGGTTCCGTTGTCGACTGGCACAAGCGCGGCCTTGTGAATTCCGACTATATCCACCTCAACCACAAGGGCGGAAAGGAACTGGCCGGCATTCTTGTTAATTCGCTCAAACTCTCCATAAATGAATAAACCGTTGATTTCCCTTCTTGCTCTGGCTGTTCCCTTCATGGCCGCCGCCGACGACAATCAGAGTGCCACGCGCGAGAATCCCACCGTTGAACTTGGCTCTCAGGCAGCCTTGCAGCGTATGGAATATCCCAAATATATAAATGTCGGGGCCAACCATATCCGTATGAACGGCGCCGACTGGTCCGATATGGGCGCCGTGTTTGCCATGGCCGATTCCATTCCCGTGTCTATCGTCCATATCGGAGATTCCCACCAGCAGGCCGACATGGGAACAGCCGTCACCCGCAACCGCCTTGGCTGCCATTTCAATCACCTGCGCGGCCGCGGACTGATTATTCCCTTTCGTCTGGCCGGCACGAACCAGCCTGTCGACTACACCTTCGACGGCAGTTGTGGTTTCCGCCAGTCGCGCCTGCTGAAACTCCCCTGGCCCACAACCATGAGTTTTACCGGAATCGGCGTGAGTCCCACCACCCGCGACTTCCCGATATCAATCACGACGAAGGAAAAATTCGACGGCCTCACATTCTATTATACCGGCGACTCGCTCAGTGTAGTTTCTGTGATGAGCGGTGGTGAAAGCATGCCTTATCTTCTTGATGGAGCCCGCGGACATGCCACCGTCAATCTGCCCTACGGCGTCAGCAGCGTCGAGGTCAATTTCCATTCAGCCGGCGTGACAACGCTCCACGGCGCCAACGCCTTTCTCGGAAACACGGGCCTTGCCTACCATGTCATCGGCAACAACGGCGCCACTTTCGCCACCTATTCCATGATCGGCGGGGTGGGCGACAATATCGCCGAATATTTCGAACCGGACCTGATAATCCTCAGCCTCGGCACCAACGAGGCCTTCAACAACGTGTCGGATTCCGAATTCCGTGCAACAATCGACGCCCTGGTGCGCGAAATCCGCCTGGCCAACCCCGATGCTGGGCTGCTGCTGGTTACTCCTCAGGAATGTCAGCGCAAGAAGACCACGCGCCGTCGCCGCCGTCGCCGCACTTCGTTTGTCGTGAACAACGATGTTCGCCGTCTCCGTAACGTGATTGTCGATTATGCGTCCGACAACAATATTCCCCTCTACGACTGGTACGAGATTGCCGGCGGCAAGGGTGCCTCGGCAAAATGGATTGCCGACCGCACAATCAATACCGACCGCATCCACCTGACGATGGCCGGCTACCGCCTGCAAGGCAATCTCTTTGCCGATGCACTGATTGAGGCCATTTCTGCCGCGGCCGCCGATTCTTCCGGCCGGTAAAATTTCGGCCGGCACACGTCCGTTATATTATATAATATAATGTAAATTGCTATGTCTATCCTATTCTAGCATATTGATACCGACAGCGTCCTGCGACTGCTGGCCTACGACCCGGCCTCCCCGCTACTTTTCAACACCGGGCTGTTCCTGCTGCTGTTCGTGGCCTTCATGGGCGTTTACGAACTGGTGAAGCGCTTTCCCGTAGCGAGGATGCTTGTCACCATTCTCTTTTCGCTGTACTTCTATTATAAATCCAGCGCCGACTGTGTCTATATCCTCCTGGGAATCAGCCTGGGCGACTATGTCCTGTCGAACCTCATGGGCCGCACCGATTCTGTCGGCTGGCGCAAGACCTTGCTTGTGCTGAACATCTGCGTCGATCTCGGACTCCTCATATATTTCAAATACTTCAATCTGCTGTATGGCACCTGGGCCGAAATGACCCATTCGGATTTCGATATTCTCGATATCGTTCTACCGGCCGGCATTTCGTTCTTCACCTTCCGCTCAATCAGTTACATGGTCGATGTGTACCGTCGCGACATGGAGCCGGAGAGGAATCTGCTGCGCTATACCTTCGCCCTGACCTTCTTTCCGCCGCTGCTGGCCGGCCCCGTTGTGCGCGCCCGCGACATCCTGCCGCAGGTACGCGAAAACCCCATGGCCACACCGGCAATGGTGAGCGAAGGCCTGTTCCTGATTATGATGGGTCTGGTCAAGAAGGTGATTATCGCCGATTATCTCAGCGGCAACTTCGTAAACCGTATTTTTGAGAATCCGACGCTTTATACGGGCTTCGAGAATCTGGTCGGTTGCATCGGTTTCACCGTTCAGATCTACTGCGATTTCTCCGGTTATTCGGATATGGCCATAGGCTTGGCACTGCTCATGGGCTATCGTTTCAAGCAGAACTTCAACGCGCCCTTCAAGGCTCAGAATCCCTCGGAATTCTGGCGCAGATGGCATATATCGCTGTCGACCTGGCTGCGTGATTATCTCTACATTCCGCTTGGCGGCAACCGCCGCGGCAAGTTCCGCACCTATCTCAACAACTTCATCACCATGGTCCTTGGCGGCCTGTGGCACGGGGCCTCGTGGATGTACCTGCTGTGGGGGGCCTATCAGGGCGTCCTGCTTGCCGCCCACAAGTTCCTGCGCGGCGTCTGGCGCACGCCCGATTTCATCCGCGGCTCGATGGTGGCGACCGTGTTCAACGTCTTGCTGACTTTCGCCCTCACGGTGGTCGGCTTCACCATCTTCCGTGCCGATTCCCTTGACACGCTTATGGCTATCGGCGGCCGGATTTTCGGCGACTTCCACGCCTCGGTGATTCCAGCCTTCGTCGACGGTTATCTGATGATTGTTCTGGCCCTGTGCGCCGGAATACTGATGCACTTCGCTCCTTCGCGCTGGACCGGTGATGCAAGCCGTGTCTACACCGCCATGCCGCTTGCTGCCCAGGGACTGTTGCTGGCAGCGATAATCTTTCTGGTGATTCAGGCGCGTTCCAGCGATCTCGTCCCCTTCATCTATCTGCAATACTGATTCCCTGCGATCCTTGTAGGGATGCACGAGCGTGAATCCGCTGTCAATCAGTGTCTTACTGACGGCTGTTCGCAGAAACAGCCGACGGGTTCGGATGGCCGACAAGCATATACAAATCCATCATTGTTCCCTATTTTTCTGTTCCTGGCCGATTTTATAATTGGAAAATGCCCTGGCCCTTCGTGCCACGACACCATCAGACCAATATTCAACATCATCCATATAATTACTTATATCATGAATCTCAAAATAAGCGCGGCGCAGATTGTCGTGAACGCCCATCTTTGAGGTAACCTTGTTCCTTGACTGGAAAATGGTGATTTGTGCTATTGGTATGTCTCCATAATCATAGAGGTCTACTATCAGAAGTTGTTTTTTCCCTTTATTATAATAGACGTATGTGTACATTTCTGTTGAATAACGTGTCCAGTCTTCAATATCATCATTGTTCAACCACATCGTATACGGCCTTTCAGCGGACATAGGTGATGTTATGGAGGATGGTTTCATTGGAGTCATGTTGCCACGGGAAATGACATACATCGTCTGCATGTGCGGGGCGTAGAAAAGAATTTCCGCGCTGTCCAGATGAGCCGTGTGCAGAATATCCGCCAGGAATTTATTCATTCCGGGATATTTTGCCACCGAGTCGGCCGATGATATAATCGTCAGTGGGTCGGGAATCAATACATTCCCGAAAGTCATGCGCCAGGTGGTATCCCGGTCAATTATCTGACCATAGTAATTACTTACATGCCATTCTCTGTTTGCGAAAACAAGGGCTTTTTGCGTTGAACAACTTGCGAAGAAATAGCACGCCAGAATTATGATAAGAATCAGAATTGTAGAAAGCGGAGATTTCATTTTGCATAGCATTAAATTCATTGCAAAATTACCTCGCGTAAGTCAGAATAATCTCAACAAATG
>CAJJOO010000017.1 GCA_905193395.1 uncultured Porphyromonadaceae bacterium | reverse complement strand
CAACTCTTCAACGGATTCAGGCTTGCAGCCTGTGTGGCTGACGAAAAGGTCGGTAAGCGATTCCCGGTTCATAGTAAAATCAGTTGCCAAGTTCGGAAAGGAATTTGATTCTGACGAGACGGATTTCCTCTTCCTCGTAATCGGGGCAAAGTTCGCGGTAGGCCTCTTCGAGGGAACCGGTCTCGGCCGTGCGGAAATACTCGAAAATCTCGGCCTGTTCGTCGGAATCCAGAATATCGTCTATATAATAATTAAGGTTGATCTTGTTGCCTGAGTTGACGATGGATTCAATCTCATCGAGCAACTGGTCGAAGTCGAGGCCGTTGCTGAGAGCGACCTCCTTGAGGTCGATTTTGCGGTCGACGGCCTTGATGATGGAAATCTTACGTTTGCTTTTGTTGGCAACCGAACGTACGCGCAGATCTTCGGGGCGTTCGATTTCCTTTTCATCGACGTAGGTCTTGATGACCTTGAGGAACTCGTCGCCATAGCGGCGGGCCTTGCCTTCGCCCACACCGGGGATGCTCTGCAATTCGACCGTAGAAATGGGATATGTTGTTGCCATGGCCTCGAGGGAGGGATCCTGGAAAATAACGTAGGCCGGGATGTTGATGTCGGAAGCGATTTTTTTGCGCAGCGACACCAGGATGGCATAGAGTTCGGGATCGGCGGCATAGGCCGAGCCGCCCTTAACGGGCGAAGCATCCGAATCCTCGTCGTTGAACTCGTTGTCTTCGACGACCTTGAATGTTCCGGGCTTTTTCAGGAAGTTCTTTCCCTTGGTCGTGAGGTGGAGAGTACCGTAGTTTTCGATGTCGCGGCTGAGATAGCCGTCGAGGACGGCCTGGCGGACGACGGTATTGACGAAGCGTCGGTCGGAGCCCTGGAGGGAGCCGAAGACGTCGGCCTCGTCGTGATGGTAGGTCTTGACGTCGTTAGTCGCTTTTCCGAGCATGACATCGATGATATAGTCGGATTTGAATTTTTCTTTGAGGGCGGCGACCGTTTCGAGGGTCGCCAGAAGTTCTTCAGTTGCTTCCACTTTCTTTTTTAAGTTAACGCAGTTGTCACAGTTTCCGCAATTGTCCTCGGTGAAATCCTCGCCGAAATAGTGCAGGAGAGTTCGGCGCCGGCAGAGCGACGACTCGGCGTAGGCGGCGGTTTCGGCCAGGAGCTGGCGGCCGATTTCCTGCTCGGCAAGGGGTTTCCCCTGCATGAATTTTTCCATCTTCTGCAAGTCGCGGTAGGCGTAGAAGGTGAGACAGTGGCCTTCGCCGCCGTCGCGACCGGCACGGCCGGTCTCCTGGTAATAGCCTTCGAGCGACTTGGGCATGTCATAATGGATTACGTACCGGACGTCGGGTTTGTCGATGCCCATACCGAAGGCGATTGTGGCGACAATGACATCGACCTTCTCCATGAGGAAGGCGTCCTGGTTTTCAGAACGTGTGGCGGGGTCCATACCGGCATGGTACGGAAGGGCCTTGATGTTGTTGACGCACAGAAGTTCGGCAAGTTCCTCGACTTTGCGGCGGCTGAGGCAGTAGATGATTCCCGACTTGCCATGGTGATGGCGGACAAAGCGGATAATGTCGTGGTCGGTGTTCTTGGTCTTCGGGCGCACCTCGTAGAAGAGGTTCGGGCGGTTGAAGGACGACTTGAACACGGCAGCCCCCTGCTGCATGCCCAGATTTTTCTGGATATCATGCTGTACCTTTGGGGTGGCTGTGGCCGTGAGGGCAATCACAGGCCTGGGGCCGATATCGTTGATGATGGGACGTATGCGGCGATATTCCGGACGGAAATCGTGGCCCCACTCCGAGATGCAGTGGGCCTCGTCGATGGCATAGAACGATATCGTGACTGTTTTTAGAAAATCAATATTGTCTTCCTTGGTAAGGGACTCGGGAGCGACGTAAAGCAGTTTTGTGACGCCGGAGATGACATCGGCCTTGACATGGTCAACCTGGGCCTTGGTCAGGGACGAGTTGAGGAAATGTGCCACAGAGTCGTCCTCGCTGAAATTGCGCATGGCGTCAACCTGGTTTTTCATCAGGGCGATGAGCGGGGAAACCACGATGGCGGTACCCTCCATGAGGAGCGCGGGCAACTGGTAGCAGAGCGATTTTCCGCCACCTGTGGGCATAAGGACAAAAACGTCGTTACCGTCGAGGAGGCTGCGGATTATCGCTTCCTGGTTGCCTTTGAAGGTTCCGAAGCCGAAATGTCGCCGCAAGGCGTCGATGAGGGTTGTCCCGTTGTCCATAACTTAGCGTTGGAAGATGAATAAATGAGGAAAAATTAGAAGATTATCTTAAAATGAATAGAGTTCAGGATTCGACCGAGGCGGCATCGAAATGCGCGGCCATGAATTTCTCGCGGGCATACTCGGCCGTGACATCGAATTTACGTTTGCCGGTCGATGGAATCTCGAACATTGCATCCACCATGATAGCCTCGACGATGGAACGGAGACCGCGGGCACCGAGTTTGAATTCGATTGCCTTGTCGACGATAAATTCCAGGGCCTCAGGGGTGAAGGTGAGTTTCACATTGTCCATCGCGAATAGTTTTTCGTACTGCTTGGTGATGGCGTTGCGGGGTTCGGTGAGAACGCGGAGCAGAGCGGCGCGGTCGAGCGGCAACAGGTGGGTGATGATGGGCAGACGGCCTATGATTTCAGGAATAAGACCATAGGAGCGGAGGTCCTGCGGGGCCACATATCGCATATAGTCGTATTTGTCGGCCGGGCGGGGCGAACTGCCGGTGGCATATCCCACCACGTGGCTGTTGAGGCGGTGGGCGATGCGGGATTCAATGCCTTCGAAGGCGCCGCCGCAGATAAAGAGAATATCCTTGGTGTCGACAGGAATCATGCGCTGTTCGGGGTGCTTGCGGCCACCTTGCGGCGGAACATTCACCACGGAGCCTTCGAGAAGTTTCAGCAGCCCCTGCTGCACGCCCTCGCCGGAGACATCGCGGGTAATCGAGGGATTGTCGCCCTTGCGGGCAATCTTGTCGATTTCGTCGATGAACACGATGCCGCGCTGGGCCTTCTCCACATCGTAGTCGGCGGCCTGGAGCAGGCGGGTGAGGAGGCTTTCGATATCCTCGCCCACGTAGCCGGCCTGGGTCAGGACGGTGGCATCGACAATAGTGAAGGGAACGTCGAGCATGCGGGCGATGGTTTTGGCCAGGAGGGTCTTGCCGGTACCGGTGGGACCTACGATGATGATATTGCTTTTCTCGATATCGACATCGTCGGTGCGGGGCTGCATCAGGCGCTTATAGTGGTTGTAGACGGCCACGGAAAGATACTTCTTGGCATCTTCCTGACCGATGACATACTGGTCGAGGAATTCCTTGATCTCACGTGGTTTGGGGAGTTTTTTTTCCATCTGCCGGCGGAACTGGCCCTCGGACTCGGCCGCATGCTTCTCCTGTTCGTCGGCCAGCATCGCATGGATGGTTTCGACGCAGTCGGTGCAGATGACGGTCGATTCGTCGTAGGACGGCACAAGGAAGCGGTCTTCGGCCGGGCTGGGAGCACGGCCGCACCACTGGCATACACGTTCGGGTGTTGTGCGTTTTTTTGCCATATTCCTCAGACAGTGGCGCCCTGGTTGTTGGAACGGGCCTTGATCAGTACCTTGTCAATCATGCCATATTCCTGGGCCTCCTGGGCGGTCATCCAGTAGTCGCGGTCGCTGTCGCGCTCGATTTTCTCGATGGGCTGGCCGGAGTGTTCGGCGATAATGGCATAGAGTTCGTGCTTGAGTTTCTTGATTTCGCGTGCGGTAATCTCGATATCGGATGCCTGGCCCTGGGCGCCGCCCATGGGCTGGTGAATCATCACGCGCGAGTGGCGCAGGGCGAAGCGCTTGTCCTTCTGACCGGCAACAAGGAGAACGGCGGCCATCGAGGCGGCCATGCCGGTGCAGATTGTAGCGACATCGCTGGAGATGTACTGCATGGTATCGTAAATGCCCAGGCCGGCATAGACGCTGCCGCCGGGGGAATTGATGTAGAGAGAGATGTCCTTGCCGGGTTCGGCCGAGTCGAGATAGAGCAACTGGGCCTGGATTACATTGGCAGTGTAATCGTTGACGTCGGTTCCCATGAAGATGATGCGGTCCATCATGAGGCGCGAGAACACATCCATCTGGGCGACGTTGAGCGAACGCTCCTCGATAATGGTGGGATTGATGTAACTGGCGTTGACGGCCGATGCGTACTGGTCGAGTGCAAGGCCGTTCATTCCGAGGCCTTTTACGGCGAAATTACGGAAATCGTTGTGCTGCATACAATATAAAGGTTCTTGAATATATGTCTGATTATAAAATAATGAATGGCGGCGGGAGCGCGGACTTTGCCACGGGGCCGCAATTCTTTTTCAAAGTTACAAAAAAAATTCCATATCTCCGCAAGGCGCGGGAATTTTTCACGCCGGGTTGAGAACTTTTTTCAACTTTTTTTCGGGCCGGGCACTGATTCGGCCGCCCGCGAAGCATGATATGGCGACAGCGCCCCGCGGCCACTTCCGGCCGTGGGTCGCTGTCGTGTACCGGCAGGAGCCGGTTATAGGACTTTATATTCAGTCGTTTTCCTGGGGATTGGCCAGTTTCTTGAACTCGTCGAGGGAAACGTGCTTTTCTTCGAGAGTGATGGCATCGCGCACGGAGTTGAAGAGTTTGATTTCCTCTACCTGCGAGTGGATACGCTGGCGGATCTGCTTGTCGTTGAGGATACGCTTGGCCATGTCGGCGATTGTCTCGTCATCCATGTTGTACATGCCGTACTGCTGGAGTTGCTGGCGGGCGAGGGCATTGGCCTGGGCGTTAAGGTCGGCTTCGGCAACCTCAACTTTCAGAAGGTCGGTGACAGTGCCGCTGATCAGTTCCCACTTGATGCCGGGGAGCATGTTGTCGAAGTCCTTGTCGATATCCTCCATCTTGGTCTCGGGATTGTTGAGATGAATCCAGCGTTTGAGCAGGTCGGCGTCAACCTTGACATCGGCGGCATATTTGTCCATCAGATAGTCGTGGATGTCGCGGTTGTTGAGTTGGACGCTGTTGGGATAGAGCGAGGCGGCAATCATGTTCTTGACGCCTTCGAAGTATTCCTCCTCGGTGTGGACCTTGTCCTTGCCGAAGACGTCGTCGTAGAGATCCTGAGCGTGTTCGGCCAGTTTCAGGACGATAATTTCGGAAATGGCGAACTCGAAGTCGGATTTCACATCTGCGGCCTTGTCCTTGTCGATGTTGAGCATGGAGGAAAGTTCGGCCACGTTGCCTTCGCAGGCCTTGGAGGGGTTGAACACCACCTTGTCGTTGACGTGCTTGCCGAGGAATTTGTCGGCTTCGGCCTTGTCCTTGAACAGGAAGGGAGCCACAATACCGTTGACCATCTGGATGGCGTCGTCGCCGGTCATCACGGCACCGTTCTCATCGAGTTGCATGATTGTACCCTTGACAACGGCCTTGGCGTCGACTTCGTCGCCGGGCTGCTGGGCGCCGAAACGCTCGCAGAGGGCCTTGTCCTGTTCATCAATCATTTCCTTGGTCACGTCGATGGTGTAGAAGGGAAGTTTGACGTCCTTGTTGAGGACGAGGTTGATTTCGGGCCAGAGAGCCACGTCGTAGGTAAATGTATAGTCGGTTTCCTTGAGGTCGATTTCCTTGGATTCGGCGGGCAGAGGCTGGCCGATGAGTTTGATATTGTTTTCCTTGATATAATCGAAAACAGCATTAATCACCACGTCGTTGATAGCCTCGCTCTTCACTTCGCGGCCGAAGCGCTTGCGGAGTTCGGGCAGGGAGATGTGGCCCTTGCGGAAGCCGGGAACTGTGTGTGTTTTGCCAATCTGTTTCAGTTTGTCGTTGACCTTTTCGGTGTAGTCGGCCTCGGCGACTGTTACAGTAACCAGGCCGCGGGCATCGCCGGTCTTTTCAAATGTTACGTTCATTGTTGGTTATATCTTTATTGGTTGTGTTGTTTCTACAAAATCGACTGCAAAGTTAATATATTTTTGTGAGAAAGAGCGCTAAAAATCCGATTTTCCGCCCGCGGTTCGGCGGAGCGAGCCACTGGCGGCGAAAACCGGCGGAAAAGAGGCCTTTCATTTAATATAACTACTAATATAACTACAATCACGGAGTATAATAGTTGCGCCGAGTAGCCCCAAAGCGCAGAAAGAGTTGCGGCACCGCCGTTTATTTGACGTAATAAAGCAGCGATTAACTTTTATTAATGGAGCAGTACACTAAAACCTGCACACCCCCTGAGATAACTTTGTATCGCGAAACAGAAACCTCGCCCTCCTCGACATGAACGACATGAAAGACAATACCTTAAAACCATCCGAAATGAACCAGGCAATCGTCATCACACCCCATGTAATCAAAACTCTCCGCGCACTTCCCACCGAAGAACGTGTGGCTGTGGCCGCCGCCCTGACAGGCGAAATGCTGCTCGGCACGGATGTCGGCGATTTACGTCCGATTGAAAATATGATTTATTCGATAATCCGCTTCTACGTGAATCAGGATTCCGCCAGATACCGCGATTCCAAGCAATGATTCGGCCCAGAGTGGAAAAATCGGTCGCGATTTTCCCAAAGTGCCGATAGATTTCACGGATTGGTCAAAAATCACGCCCAAATTTGTGAAAAATCAAAATACTGAAAAACAACGAATTTTAAAAATTTTTCAGGCAGTTAGCAAATCCTTTTCCCTTCCGAGAATGTTATATTTATGAACAATCCGGGAAATTATAGGAAATAATGACCGGAAATCGAAAATTGACAGAACCATAGGGAATTTAATTTACGATTAAAAACTCAGCCTACGATTCCTTGATTTAAACGGCAAATTTGCAAATTTAAATTTTGCTTTTGCAACCGCAAGGGGATAATTAAGATTTAGATTCACAAATTCGGATTTATAAATCAACAGGACTAATTACCAAAAGCCTACCCTTCAAATCCCCGCCTCTTCCCGCTTTACAATTGAGAAAAAACGCTTTTGAGTTTATTAACAATCACATTAATGGGCTTATTTTCATATATATTATGAAGAATATTTAAAGCCTTAGTATACATTGTTCCAACACAAGGCATCGAAGCGACTTTGCGTGGATAAATATTAATTTATTCGTTGATTTTTAGTATATTGTGTCTGTTACATTAAACTAAAACTTTAATGTAACAGAATTTCGATTTGCATTCTGCAATTTTATGTTTTAAATTCGCAAATTATATCGTTGCAAATTTAAATTATCATTTTTCAATTTTAAATTTGCGTATTTGAATTTTTGTTTTTACATTTGCAACGTGTTTGAAAAGCCCGTTTTTACGGGTCTGAACCTGAATTTTCGTAAAATGGATATAGTTGACCGCCTTATCGCCTTTAAAGAGTTTACAGGACTCACCAACTCGCAGTTTGCCGACCGCGCAGGAATTCCCCGCCCCACTCTCTCGCAATTCCTCAACGGACGCAACAAACGATTCAGTGACGACATGACCGCCAAACTGCATACCGCCTACCCCGAACTGAACGTGATGTGGCTGCTGTTTGGCGAGGGAGATATGGTGACGGACGCAAATATTCAATTCTCAGAGCCTGAAAATGTCGCTCAGGCATCGCTTTTCGACGCGCAGGAGGCACAGCCACAGCAAGTTATGCAATCGCAAACACCCGAAGAAACACATACGGAAATTCAGGCAAACGAGAATGAAAACGCCCTTGCGGGCAATTTTCACCGCGAACAGTCGGGAAAAGCCTCTCGACCCGACAATGAACCGAAAAATTTCTCCATCGAACCGTCCGCAGACAAGGCTCCCGTCGTCCCGACAGATCCTGCGAAACGCATCCATTACATTATGGTGTTTTACAGCGACAACAGTTACGAGATTTTCACCCCCTCCTCGGAACGGTAATCAACACGTTCCGGATAATAAGCCCCTACTCCTCGATATCCTCTACCATCAATTGCGGGCAAGTTCCATTCCGCGGTACATTCTGGCGGTCAACGAGCGGCGTTCGATAGGTTACTGAACAGTGAAGAATTGAATTGCAAGGTCGCGACACAATCGTATGACCTAGTTGGTATGTTTTTGTGAGGATTATAATCCTCATAAAAACATGCGTATATTTGTATAAAAAATCTTCACAAAATTATAACCGGTGTTGAGTTTTGCGGAAGTTATGTGTCTTAATAGTGTATGACAAACAGAAACGACATAGAGCAACTTTTCAAAATGCATTATGCGCAGATGTGCCGATTGGCCACGGCACTACTGCACGACGATGAACTTGCGCGCGACATTGTCCATGATGTTTTTACATCGTTGCTTGACGGTCACACAAGCCTCCAGCCAGTCAGCGGAGGCTATCTGTTAAACGCGGTCAGGAACCGTTGCCAGAACCATATCCGCGACTGTGAGATTCATCAACGCATAGCAAATCGATATTTCCTTGACAATGAGGAGTACGCCAGTGAACAATGGCCCGACGATGATACAATAGCACGGATTTACAGCCTGATACACAATGATATTACTTCGCAGGCTAAGCGCGTCATTGAATTGCGCTTTTCCGATGGTATGCCATTCGCCCGTATTGCGGCCGTAATGGGTATAAGCGAGACTGCCGTTTACCGTCATCTTAGTAATGCACTTAAAGTCATCCGTAAAAAACTCAACGAAAATGGATAAATACGACCTCGTGCTTGATATTATCGAGCATCCCGAAAAATATTCTTCGGAACAGTTGGCCGAAATAATGTCAGAGCCGGAGACTCGCGAAATTTACAATCTGTTATGCAAGACGGAGTCTGCGATAAAAGGCTCCGAAGAACCGGACGTCAACACCGAGTGGGAAAAATTCTCAGATTCTCACTCAGTCCGCCCTCGCCGAGTGTTCTCATGGCTTGGCGGCCGTGCCGCATCAACCGCAGCCATAGTCGGCTCATCAATCGCGGCTGTCGCCGCCGGGATAGCAGTTACAGTGTCCGTGATTGACCATAAATCGGAACCGATTGCTGAAAACACGGCTGTCGCACCGTCTGCTGCAGTTGTATCAACAGATACAATAGCGACTAAGTGTGACACTGTCAATGTGTGTTTGACTCCTGTAACGTTTGAGAATGAGCCTCTTGAAATAATCATGAAAGAGGTAGCCAAAGCATATGGAATTGAAGTAAAGTTCAATGACATGAATGTCGCTTCACTGCATCTGTACTATAAATTTGATCCGTCGCTGACGCTGAATGAGGTGATAGAACAACTTAATACGTTTGAGCAGATAAACATCAGACGAAACGGAAACACTCTAACCATTGACTAAAATGCGAACCATACTGACCATAATATTGGCTGTGCTGACATACGTTTCGGCCAATGCAAATAAATATACATATTCTTTCAATAATACTCCAATATCCGAAGCCATTGTAAGAATAAGCAGAGATAATCCTGATGTCAGTATTTCATTTATTTATAAGGAACTGGACAATTACCGTACTTCGGCAAAAATAGATACCGATGATGTATATACGGCATTACGTCAGACCATAGGACTGAGCCCGGTATCCATTATTAACCATGGGGGACATTATTATATCGAAGCATTGCAGCAGGGCCGCTTCATGTATCAAGGGAATGTTGTAGATACCGACAATGAACCTATTGTCGGCGCATAAGATATGATTCTCACTCCACGAGATTCAACGGTGATTACCTATGGCATTTCGGATAGTAAAGGGCACTTTCCATTCCGTGTGATAAGAAAAACATCATTGCTAAATTTTACTGCATGGGGTATAAAACGACATTTGTAAAACATCCTCCTTTTGCCATGGGAAATGTAACGATGCAACATTCACCAATACTGCTTTCGGCAGTTTCCGTGGAAGGAGACAATACCTCGTTCGCCTCCGACAAGAACATCTTTATTCCGACAACACGTCAGAAAAATGCTGCCCGGGATGCAATTGATTTATTGCGTCGCATGGCGATTCCACAACTGATAATGAATCCTGCCGATAACAGCGTCAAGGATATATTTGGCAACGAGGTTAAAGTATTCATCAACTACCAACTGTCGGCCCCGGACGAACTGAAAGGCATGAAAATGACAGATGTACGGAAAATTGAGTATATTGAGTTCCCGACCGATCCCCGTTTCAGAGGAGAACCTCGAGTTGTCAATTTCATTGTCCAGGAATATGAATACGGCGGTTATACTAAAACGAATGAGTCATTCAGAACATTAAACGGCATCTTCAACAATACATCAGTTTTCAGTCGATTTACTTATAAAAAGATGACATATGACATTTATACAGAAAGTGATAACCAGGAATATCACCATGCCGGTTCAGATAATTTGTCGGTTTACCGGCTTGAAAACAATTCGGAGCCGCTAACTGTCAATCGCAAGGAGTCGTTTAAAGAATCTGACACAAGAAGCAATCAGTACCCTGTAACATTCAGAGCAACTTATAACACGCCAAGGTTTACATCTCGCAACACATTGTCCTTTACTCATTTTTCATCTCCCGAACAACAAACTTCCGGAGATTTAGAGATAAATATCCACCCCGGAAATAATTTTACATATACTCGCAGCAATCCGAATCAAAACAATTCCGTATCTTATAACAGCAATTTCTGGGGACTGATAGGCTCTAATGCTTCATTTGATGTTACGCCCGGTTTCCGCCATACACATCGCAACAACACATCTTCTTACGAATCGACGCTTATGCAATCATCGGTTCTTAACCACATCACCGAGAATACTTATAACTGGGGAGTACAAGCGACAGGGCGCATGGTTTTCGCACAGAAAAACCAGATATCTCTTTTTGCCGGAGGTGGACAAAATATCTTCAAACTGGATTATCAGGGATCTAACAATACCCGTGATTCATATTCCAACTCTTACATGGTTGCTGATTTTCGCT
Organism: uncultured Porphyromonadaceae bacterium; assembly: GCA_905193395.1. Lineage (GTDB taxonomy): Bacteria > Bacteroidota > Bacteroidia > Bacteroidales > Muribaculaceae > CAG-873. The sequence goes on along the minus strand of CAJJOO010000017.1, from coordinate 20 downwards.
ACAGATATCAGACTAAAAAA
>CAJJOO010000016.1 GCA_905193395.1 uncultured Porphyromonadaceae bacterium | reverse complement strand
TACCGAATTCTTTGCCGGAGACATGAAGGACGTGCTGACCGACGAATTCATCGAACGCCACGGACGGCCCGACGTGATGATTGTCGACCCGCCGCGTGCCGGGATGCATGCCGATGTGGTGAATGTGATTCTGAACGCCCGCCCGCAGCGGATTGTCTATGTGAGTTGCAACCCGGCCACCCAGGCCCGCGACCTGGCACTGCTCGACCCGCTATACCGCGTCACGGCCGTGCAGCCCGTGGACATGTTCCCCCACACCCAGCATGTGGAAAACGTTGTCAGACTCGAGTTGCGATAGCCGAATTGTAGTAGGCCGGATTTCCTGTGACCTCCTCGCCGATAAAAGGCGGGAGAACAAAGGAAGTGTCGGCCGAGGGCAGTTCAACCTCGGCCAGGACCAGAGGTGCGGCCGCGCCGTGGAAACAGTCGATTTCCCAATGCAGTCCGTCGCCGGCAGGGACCACATAACGGGTCTTGTCAATCACACCGACACAGGCCGTCATCATAGCGCGGGCATCGTCGACAGGAACGGGATATTCCCATTCGTCGCGCACACAGCCGCAGTTGCGGGTCTTGACGGTGATGAACGCCCGCTCGCCCGCGATACGCACGCGGACTGTGCGGTCGGGGTCGGTGTTCAGATAGCCCTGCACGATGTGAATTTCCTCAACGGCGGACGTCTTGAACGACAGGTCGCGAACCAGAAATTTCCGTTCTATTTCCTTAGCCATAATCAGACGTGAATAATAATATCCGTGCAAAGATACAACAACGGCGCCTAACAGCCATAATCCTGGCGGCACTATTTTGCTGTGCCGCGGCATGGAGCATGCCCGCGGCCGACTATTTCGTACGCGGCATCGTGCGCGACTCGCTGACGATGGAGCCACTGCCGTTCGCCTCAATCGTGGTCGAGGGGCAAAACCGCGGCGCCGTGGCCGACGACAAGGGCATTTTCGAGATTCCGGTTCCGGCCGGAACCAAGGCCCTGCGCGTCACCTGCATAGGCTATGAAAAGAAGATAGTGCCCGTAAGGCGAAATTCATTCAACACCTATGTGGTGTACATGACTCCCGCCACCACGGAATTGCAGGAAATCACCGTGCGCCGCGGGAAATATTCAAAGAAGAACAATCCGGCGGTCGACTTCCTCAACCGGCTGAAAAATGCCGCGCCGCTAACCGACCCGCGCCGGAATGATTTCTATGCCTACGACCGCTATGAACGCCTCACCCTTGGGCTGAACAACTTCACGGCCGAGGACCACCAGCGGATGATTCAGAAATTCCCTTTCCTGGGCGAGCACGTGGACACCTCGGCCATCTCGGGCAAACCATTCCTGAGCCTCATGGTCAAGGAACGCCGCGGCCGCGTGAACTGGCGCAAGGCCACCGGCTCGACCCGCGAGGTCGTGGAGGGAATCCGCAGCCAGGGCATCGACGATATCGCCGACCCGGCCTCGATGCGGGTGTTCATGGAGGACATCCTGCGCGAGGTGGACCTGTACCAGAACGATATCAACCTGTTCCAGAACCGTTTCGTCAGCCCCCTGTCGCGAATCGCGGCCGACTTCTACAAGTTCTACCTTACCGACACTGTCGAGGTCGACGGCGAACGCTGCATCGTGCTGTCGTTCTATCCCCACAACCATGCGGCTTTCGGCTTCATGGGCCATGTGTATGTGCCCGAAGGCGACTCGACAATGTTCATAAAGCGTGTGGAGATGCACCTGCCGCGCGAAATCAACCTCAATTTCATCGACAACCTGTATCTTGTGCAGACGTTCGAGCGTGCCGGTGACGGTTCGCGACTGAAAACCTCCGACGAACTGATTGCCGAACTGAGCCTCGCCGGCTCGGGCAACGGAATGTATCTGTCGCGAATCACTGCCTACGGCGGTCATTCATTCGATGAAATTGACGATGAAGTGTTCAGCGGCGGCGGAACAACAGTTGTTGCCGAAGATGCCGAAACCAGGGACGACGATTACTGGGAGCGGGCGCGGCTCACGACCATAGGCCGCGGAGAAAGCCGTGTGGGAATGCTGATGCAGCGCCTGCGACGGGTGCCGCTCTATTACTGGGGCGAAAAGGTCCTTAAAGTCATGTTCCAGGGCTATATCATGACGGGCGAAAAGAGCCGCTTCGACATAGGTCCCGTCAATTCCATAATCAGTTTCAATTCCACCGAGGGCACACGTCTGCGCCTCGGCGGCATGACCACGGCCGAACTGTCCAGGCGATGGTTCCTGCGCGGTTTCGCCGCCTACGGCTTCAATGACCACCGCTCGAAATACAATGCCGAGGTGGAATATTCATTCAGAGACAAGGATTATCATTCGCGTGAATTTCCGGTACAGTCGCTGAGGCTCACATCGGCCTACGACATCGAACGTCCGGGACAGAACTACCTGTTCACGTCGCCCGACAATATCGTGCTGTCGCTCAAACGTATGGACGACGACCGCGTGCTGTACCGACGCCTCAACCGCCTGGAATTCATCTGGGAAACCGCATCGAACTTCACGGCCGGACTTGCGGTGGCCAACGTGTGCCGCTATGCCGCGCCCTCGATGCCCCTTGTCGACGGCAACGGAACGCGGGTGCATCACTATACCGAAAACCTCGTGGAACTTACCCTGCGCTACGCCCCGGGCGAAAAGTTCTTCCAGACGCGCTCTTACCGCATACCCGTCAACCTGGACGCCCCGGCAGTGACCCTGCGCCACACGTACGCGCCAAAGGGGCTGTGGGGCAGCCGCTTCGGGCTGAACATCACGGAGATTGACCTTGCGAAACGCTGGTGGTTCTCGGCCTTCGGCTATCTTGACACCTATATCGGAGGCGGCCACGTGTGGGGATCGGCACCGTTCACCGATTTGCTGATTCCGAACGTCAATCTATCATATATCATCCAGCCGCGCAGTTTCGCGCTGATGAACGCGATGGAATTCATTAACAGCAGTTATGCCTCGTTCGACGTGACATACTGGGCCAACGGCGCTCTGTTCAACTACATTCCGTATCTGAAAAAACTGAAACTGCGCGAAGTATTCTCAATCCGCGGCCTTTGGGGCACCCTGAGCCACCGGAACAATCCGTCGGACAATCCCGAACTGTTCCGGTTCCCGCTGGGCGCCGGCGTGACAAAACTGAACCACGGCCCTTACATGGAAGCCTCGGTGGGTATCGAAAATATCTTCAAAGTGCTGAGAGTAGACTATGTATGGAGGCTGAACTACCGCAACGTCCCCTACCGCATCGACCGCAGCGGCGTGCGCATAGCAGTCCACGTCACTTTCTGACGCTTAACCTCCCTTAGCCGTCGAAAGCGCTCAGGCCTTGATTTTGTTGGGGATAGTCAGCACGAAACGTGCGCCGGACGTGTAGGTTGTGTCCAGCACCAGGTCGCCGCCGAGCAGACGCGCCATCATTCGGGCGATCGGCAGCCCCAGGCCCGGGGATTTGTGGTTCTTGTCGTCGTGCGATTCCGAGAGTTTCACGAAACGCTCGAAAATCTTCTCGCCATATTTCGGGTCGATGCCTATACCGGTGTCGGTCACCGCGATAGCCACAAACTTGCGCTCTCTGACCAACGCGCACGACATCGTGATTGAGCCTTTCGCAGTGAAACGGGCGGCATTTTCCAGCAGGTTAATCAGAATCTGCTGAATACGCCGCGGATCGGTAAAAACCGACGGATGCAGGGAATCTCGGTCGATGGACATTGTGACGCCCTCGGCAAGTTCGGGCCTTACGGTGTCAGCCGAAATCTGCATCACGGAATGGATATCGGTCAGTTCGCGTGTCAGGGGCAGAGTGCCGTCACGGGTTTCGGTAACAGTGAATAAATCATTGACGAGAGTCTGTATAAAGGCACCGTTGCGCTCGACCAGCGTGGCGTAGTTGTTCAGATAATCCTTGCCATGCGTATCGCAGCAGTCGCATATCAGGTTGGAATACTCGACGACGGCATTCAGAGGGGCCGTGATTTCCCGGCCGAGATTGCGCACGAAGTCCGAGGCAAGTTCGCTGCCGCGGCGCACCTTGTCGCGCTCGCGGATTACCTCATTCTGCGATTCGCGCAGGCGGATACTCTCGTTTGTCAGTTTCTCGTTGTTCTCTTCAAGATTCCGCGACAATTTGCGTGCGTGACGGTATACGCGAACAAGGAAAATCACCATAATGGTCAGGCCGATGATAAAAATCAGCGAAATGACGATGATACGGTGCTGCGAGCGGTTCTGCGCCGCGATCTGGTCGAGTTTCATGTCGGCCAGTTTCTCGTTCATGCCATAAACATCATATAGAATCTGCATCTCGCGCATTTTTTCGGTGCTTCGCGAATTCAGTTTCTCGGTGAGCATGGCGTTGTAGTCGCGCATCAGTTCCAGGAGGCGACCGTTGTTGTGCAGCGAATCGGCAGCCTCAACGGCCATCGCCAGGACACGTTCGCGCTGAGTGCGCGTAAGGCTTTTCGTCAACAGTAATTCAAGCAACGGCATGGCCTTGGCGAATTCCTTGTGGGACATGTAATAATATGTATCAATCAACGCTGGATAGACCGGCGAATCGGAAACACGACGGCTCTGGTTCATGTATTTCACGGCCATGCCGTAATACTCATCGACCTGCTCGGGCGTCAGCGAACGGTAGTTCGACAGCATGCGCGCATAGACCAGGAAACGGTTGGCGTCATAACGGTGGTACGGGCGGCCTTTCTGAAGATAGTCCACGCGCATCGAATCCATAATGGCCAGCAGGCGTCTGTCCGCCTCCATGCCGTCCTTCACATCGCCGGCGCTATAATAACTCAGGGCCGACTGCACGTAGAATGTGTTGCGCAGGGAATACTGTGCGGCCGGAAGTTGGGAAATCAGAGTCTCCAGACGTTTCAGGTAAGAACCCAGCAACGTCGGGGTGTTGCCGTTAGCCAGACTCAGGCACACGTTATGCAGCAAAACGATACGCTCATAGATATCTTCGGGCGGGGTCATGGTCCATTCACGCAGTTCCTCCTGAAAACGTTCCTGCCGCTGGGCTTCGGTGGCATTGCGGTCGTACCAGGTATTGAGACATATACGGATGAAAGTCGAGGTCTCGCGTCCCAGCGCGGTGTCGCTGCGCTCGATGATGCGGGCATCAGTCAGAAAACCTTCCAGGGCGTCGCGCTCGCTCATGTGTATATTGGCGCGGTTGCGAAGCATTTCCAGAGCCAGAGACCTGTCGCCCAGACGAGTGGCGATATCGTATATTGCTCCGGCAAATGAATCGGCGCGCTGGCGGTTGCGCACCACGGCAACGTCGTAAAGATTGCTGTAGAGATAGATACTGTCGCGAGGCGTGCGGGCAACAGTAACCCGGCTTTCCAGCGACCGGACAACCGAGTCCAGGTCTATATTATTCTGTGCCGGAGACACAAAACTGAGGCAGATAAAAAAAAGAACCGCCACAAGCGGCGCAGAATGTTTCATGGCAAATTGTAAAAAAATGCGGATTTATCCGTCACAAAGGTAAACAAATTTCCCCTATCCCGCAAAAATTAAAAAACAGAGAGAGAAAAACACAGGCAAAAAATACAGTCGCCGGGCCGAGGCGCTTGTACAATCCAAAATAAATCCATAAATTTGCACCCGCAATCCGGAGAGATGGCAGAGTGGTCGATTGCGGCGGTCTTGAAAACCGTTGAGGGTCACACCTCCGGGGGTTCGAATCCCTCTCTCTCCGCAATAACGGGCAGCCGCAAGGCCGCCCGTTTGCATTTGAGAGGGATGAGAACACTCGGGTTCTTTATCGCGAAGCGCTTTCGCAGCGCAGAAAGAATCCTCTCTTTTCCGCAAAACGGGCAGCCGCAAGGCCGCCCGTTTACGTTTGAGAGGGATGAGACCACTCGGGTTCGTTATCGCAAAGCACTTTCGTAGCAGAATTTGTAGGGATGCACGCCCGTGCATCCGCTGTTGGTCAATGCATTAAGGCGGAGACGCCTTCAAGGCTGTAAGACGTTAATTGTCAGCGAATGCGCAAGCGTACATCATTACAAGCCTTTGGCCGTTTTTTAGTTTTGACACATCCTCTTATCCTTAGATATCATTCAAATCATTTTGGATTTTAGTTTCTACGTTTTGCGAATCTTGATAACGAATCACAACGACCCCTTCATATATTCCGGATGACTTTTCTATTGAAAGTTGAATATTTCCACCTATTACTTGCCATGCACTACCAGAGGTAACCGTACCCTGATGTACTTCTCGCATTAATGAGATATTGGAATCGGAATGAGAAGGATTATTTTCTTCGGAAATTGTCGGCTGACCATACTTTCGAGTATATAAATTCTTATAGTAGTCATAAGTATTGACAAGTACATTCCATTCACCGCTCGGTTCGAATAACACTACGACGCCATAAACATCCGTTCCGTTGTCAGTTGCTTGTACGCCGACCGTTGCAGTACGTCCCGTGAAGTTGCCCGTAAACAACATCAAATTCTTATCACTGCCTATAGAATTGAATCCTTTGGCTTTGAGTTTTTGACAGAAAGTCGTCATACTTCCTTCGATGGGAATTCCCATGAAAGAAAGATGTTCCTGAGCCATGATATTTATCACAGCAAAGAGCATAGTTAATGTGACTAATAGTTTTCTCATAGTTATTGATTTTTATGATTATTTCGTAGTCAATAATTTGAAATCCTCTGCAGTTAATCTTCCTATTGACATAAGCCATTCGAGATAAGAGACATCATCTTTAAATTCGCCGAAAGATTTACCTTTATATTTGCCAAAGTCTATTACCTTTTCCGAGATAGATATATCAGGAGTATTCTCAACATTTGGATATAAGTGTTTAAGTTCCTCAAAGTCAATTTTGAAAAATTTATCAGTCGCTTCTAACCAATGAAGATATTTAAAGTCGTCCTTATAAATATCACCCAAAGATTTTCCTTTGTATTTACCAAAAGGAAGTACATAATCTGGTTTGCGAACGGGAAATATTTCATCAAGTGATGCCCCGGGAACATTTATCAATACCCACTCTCCACACCCGGCGCATGGGATTTCCTCATCCTTTTTATTAGGGTAACATTCTTTTCTATAACTGTCATCCGGTTTTCCATCCACAAAACACTTTCCGTAAGCCTTTCCATATTTACCGCGAGGCTTCACTGATTCTACTAAAAATGCCCTGTCTCGGTTCGGATCTAAACGTCTCTCCTCACTTGAAGAACGAGCCAATCCCAATTCACATCTTTTAACCAAGAAAGGAGTTCGCTTGCCTATATTGTAGTATATGTTGAAAATATTATCGTGTGGGTACATATTAAAATTATTTTATTGCGTTATACCTATGATTATTTGAACAGTTTATTAATTTTCTTTTTTATGGCTCTCAGAGCGATACTTTGGTCGTGGCCTACTGTCATTCCAATTCCGCTGCTTTTTACTACCGCTACTCTTTGATTCGTATTATAATCGTAAAAAGTCACGGTTATATATGTATGTCCTCCATCCCATTTTTCAGATGTAATATGGATGTTCGGGGTAAGAATACTATCCGAACACTCATAAATTCTCAAAGTGTTGGAAGCAGACAAAACGGTCAAATTCGTTCCGGCAATTATGTTTTGAACAGACATAACCATATCATCTAATTCTCTATTCCCGGAAGTTTCCGTTCCGAAAATGACATATTTGTACTTGCTTATGTCTGCATCATTAGATAATACAATCTTTCCAGAAGCACATGAGGTCATTAAAATGGCAACAATGGTTATAATAAATAGTGTAACCTTTTGTTTCATTTCTTTCGTAAGTCTAAGGCCCTTTTAGTTCCTATTGAGCCGTTAATTACGCAGAAGCGTGGAACTGCAAATGCCACGTTCTGAATTGGAGGTCGTAGGAAACCTGTACACACGAATGTAGTAATAGCAGCCCACGCTATAGCGTGAGAACCACTATGCCACCCTTGTGTGTAATTGTGAAATTTCCTACGTTTCCAATTCACAAGATAAGCATAACGCTTCTTAGTATATCAATATGTCTTGGAAAGAGTTGCCTCAATCCAAATGCAAAGGTAATGAAAATCCACTTATATTAAGCATAATACTCAATATTATTTTAAGAAATCGCAAAACATTGTCTTTTAGGCAATGCGTATTTGAGACGTTACTATGCTTGGGCTTGATATTTAGAGGATGATGGAATCAGTCGATGTATTCGCGAAGCGCTTTCGCAGCGGAATTTTTTTGGGTGGGTGACCGACCGTGCGACTGCTGTCTGTCAACGCATTGCGACTGACATCGTCATCCGGGCGGCTGCTCAATGGAGCAGCCCTAAGTTTTTGAGTTTCGCGGTTTTGAACTCGTTTGAGTTTGCTTCATTCGGACGTTTTTTGTAACTTTGTGAGGTTAAATGGCCGCGGCCAGGCTTTTTATTTGATGAGAATAAACTTTTTCCATATACGTTTTTTACCTGCTGTATTTGTCGCGATTGTTGCGGCGGGTATGGGCGTGTCGTGCTCCCGAACGCAACAGCACGCTCATATTCTTTCCAAGGCAGAAGGTATAGTTTACGAATACCCCGACAGCGCATCGGCTATCCTTGAATCGATAGATCCGTCCGACCTCAAAGCCGACTCCTTAAAGGCACAGTTGTTTTACCTCAGGGCTTACGGCCACATGAAGGCCAACCGTTCCATGATTGCAGATTCGTTAATTTCCTTTGCCCACAATTATTATCGCGGGAAAGATGTTGTGAAGGACATTCGTAGCGGCACAGCATTTGCATGGTACAAGTTCTAGACGGGTGACACTCCCGGATCCATTGCCATGCTTGATTCTCTGGCAGGGGTGCCCGGTGTGCCGGACTCGCTGATGGCCGAGACATTGCGGTTGCGCGTTTTGCTCGGAGCGGCCGAGTATCAGGGACAACAGATTATATCCCTGGCGAAAAGGCTTTATCAGTTGGAGACAGATAGCCTCAGAAAGATAGAAGCGAAGTATATGCTCATGGGAGGCTACTTTTATGCCGGCAAGGTAGGCTCTGCGTTATATTTAGAGGATGAACTTATTGATTATGCCCGCAGCCATAAGTGGGGCGACATGCAGTTCCAGTTTTCAACCGAACGCGCTCAGCTCCTCACCGAAGCCGGGCGCGAGGATGAAAGCGACAGGGTTATCGACGAGATATTCAGAAAAGCCGGCCCGAAGAACGGCGCCGCCGACCTGCTTCATTTCCAATACGCCATGAATGCCTTGAACCGCGGAGATGTGGACCTGGCGGACCGCCATATTGCAATCGCCGACAGTCTTGCCTATAAAATGAGAGGCGATGACAATCCCTACTTCCGCAGTTACAGCAATATGCTCCATGCAATGATTGATTTCAAGCGTACGGGGCGAATAAAGATGATTCAGATTACCGGACTCAACAACCGCATGAACGAGCGGTTCAACCGGATGAAAGCATCCCAGTGGGAGTCAGAACGCGGAGCACTGCATCAGCAAAACCGCGCACTGGCACTGAAGGCCGAAAGTACACAAAAAACCGCAATCATCCTTATCATAAGCCTCGCAGCGCTGCTGATACTTGGCGGTTGCGCATGGATTATCAGGACCCGCCGTCAGCGCGAACGCGACAACGAGGAACGAATCGAAGCGTTGCAGAAAATGGTGGATGAATACAACTCCGCTCCGGTACAGGAAACCGGAACCATGGTTTCTTCGGCCATGCGCGGCGTAATGCTCAAACAACTGGGCATTATCAAGATGGTGGCGGAGACTCCGACTGAACAGAACCGCGAGATGCTGCGTAAAATCTCTGCCATTGACGGAGAAACAAACGGCGAACTCGTTGACTGGGGAAAGGTATTCGAGATGATTGACAATCTCTACTTTGATTTTTACAGCAGACTGCACAAACAGTTTGGAGACATTCTCAGTCCGAAAGGGGAACAGATAATCGCCCTGATGATAGCCGGATTCTCGACAAAGGAGATTAGCGTGATAACCGGCCAGACCACCTCCACAATCTACGTCCGAAAATCATCCATACGAAAGAAACTCGGAGTGCCCGAAAAGGAAGATATTGTCGCATTCCTTAAAAACGGGGGGAAGGATTAAGAGCCCATTAAGACCGGCCAAGGCGACATTAAGACTTTTAAGAGATGCGACCACTGATTTTCAACGGTTTGCATCTTGCGTATTAAGACTTTTATATTTGGAGTTAAAATCCGTTCAGCCATAATTTTGCATCAGTCAATAATTCAAATACTGATGTAAAATGAAAACAAACATCCTTACATTTCTAATGGCATTTATTGCCATGGCCACGGCACACGGCCGCGAAATTACCGGCAAGGTGGTCGGAGAAAACGATGCCCCTGTCGACTATGTCAACGTGGTGTTGTACCACGACTCAACTTATATCACAGGTACCGTCACCGACGGGGCCGGCAGGTTCTCTATACCTACGGATGCAAACGGCAACCTCTCCGTAAAATGTTCCTTTGTCGGTTATGAAACCACGGAGGTCCCGGTCCCTGCTTCGGGCCATATGGGAACGATCAGACTTACTCACGCGACGGTTGAACTCGGAGAAGTGGTTGTCCGCGCCACAAGGCCCTCGACAACGATGAAAGGCAATGCGCTTGTCACCAACGTAGAGGGCACGTCGCTTGCCATCGCAGGTACGGCCAACGACGTGCTGACACGTGTGCCGATGGTGATTGAGAACGACGGGAAACTAGAAGTTTTCGGCAAAGGTGCGCCAGCAATCTACATAAACGGGCGCAAGGTCAATGACCCTCAGGAACTTAGGCAACTGAACTCCAACGACATAAAGAATGTCTCGGTAATAACCAATCCCGGCGCGTCTTATGCTGCCAACGTGAAATCCGTGATTATAATCCGTACGAAACCGCCAAAAGGCGACGGATTCGGCGGTACCCTCCGCTCCGACAACGGTTTTCAATACTATTTCCGGACCGGAAACTCAATCGACCTGAAATACCGGACCAGGGGCCTTGAAGTCTTCGTAAACTACGGTTGGTGGTACGGTGATAACCGCAATGATCG
>CAJJOO010000015.1 GCA_905193395.1 uncultured Porphyromonadaceae bacterium | reverse complement strand
CATTGCTATCTTTTCTCCCCGTCTTTTACGATCTACCCGACGTGTTATGTAACACAATTCTCCATCGGCAAACCGTATCAGTGAATGAGGCACCGTCTTTATCCCGGCGGCATCAGCCATGTGCATTGTCAGATCCTCGTTCTCCGGCAGATTGGCAAAGCGGTCGGTCTGGGGTTTCAAAATAAACCGGCCCCATAGACCAACAATTGTGAAGCGTTGTGGTTCCCCGCCATGACCGCGTGAGATATCGAGCGAAAGTTTTGCCTGCACACCCGTCACAGTGGTACTTGCTGTGACTATTTCCCGAGCCAATTCTTTGATGTTGGCACGGTTGTACGGCAAAACCGGGACTGTTGCCGTTTCAAATATTTTGCGGGCACAATTCTTATGATAATCTACCTCGCCATCAGCAAGCGGTTTATAGCAAAACAAACACTTATCCATTACTATCCTCCTTCCTCCCCATAGGGATAACGCTGACATTACCGATGCAGTCCTTACAACATGCAAGCAGCAACGAGAATCTGTCGCGAGCCGATATTTTCCAACTCTGTTCCGCAATGTCGAGCAGCCACCCTTCGGGTATAAGCCCGTCAAAAAAAGGAAACAGCACCTTGTCACGATATGGTTTATCAGTCAGCGGTAAAGTCTGACTCACCGCGGCGGCACCATCCGTTTTCAGATAATCGGAGTCGTAGAGAAATTCATATCCCATATCGTCCTCCGTCAGAATCCCCGCAAATGTATTATTCAGAAATATTTTCGCCTGTTTCATATTTCACTGATTTTTTCCGGTGCCATTTCAGCGCCGAAGAGAGCCAGAACCTGGTTCACCTTGTCAAGCCGAAGGGTTGTCTTTCCTTGCTCCAGTTCGCGCACAAAGCGCAGACCCACTCCGGATTTTTGGGACAGATCGACTTGCGTAAGACCGAACTGCTTCCGCTTTTCTTTCACGTATTTCGCTAATTGAGTCATAAAATATACCCGTTTGGGTGCAAAGATAGTAAATTTTCAATCGAATTACACCACAAAGGGTATAAAATAATTGGATTTTGCGCAAATTATACCCGTTCAGTTATAAATTAAATAAAAATTCTGCCGGTGGGTGCGGGATGAACGGCAAAAAAAATGAGCGCTTGCCGGGCGCTCCCTGTCATTCGGCCGATACAGGGTTGAAGAGATAGAGAATGAGGTGGGGCGGCGTTCGGCCCTGTAATTTTAGCCCCCCTTCCGGGGGCTAAAACTTATAAGGGCTAAACAACTTTTTTAGACTTGAAACAACAACTATTGGAATAGAAAAAACTACCTAACGCTGCAAAGGTATAGAGAAATAATAATCCATGATGCAAAATTATCGTTAATATGTGTTAATTAGATTGCATTTTGTCATTATGCAATCAAACTCGCCGCAAAACGTTTGAAAACCCGCAGTTTTGATTACAAAAAGACACAAAAACAGACGCCTATCGTTCCTCATATGCACCCGACAATGGAAACTGCCATCAAAGCGAGGCTATCTACAGCACATAAAACACTATCCTGCTGATGTTTGACATTTTTCCATCGGCGTCAAAAGTCTTTCCTGCCGACGTATTCCGCAAAAATATTCGTATCTTTGCATCCGCGCCGCATGGCTATCCACGTGTCATGCGCCGCGCCGACCCTTAACTTTGCATAAAAGAAAGAAAATGAAAATCGTTGTTTTCGATACCCCGGAAGTGCGCGCCAACCTCTTGCCCATAACCTATACCCGCCCCGTTGGCGATATCCGTCTTGGCATCGACACCATGGCCGAAAGATGGCAGGCCTTCCTGCCCGGCGAATATACATACCGCACAGCCCCCTACCTCACCGAACTGTACCCGGCCCCCGCTACAGTGGATTCCGACACACTCTGGGTGGCAGGCAACGTGGTGGCCACTGCCGCTTTGGCCGAGGCCGTCAAAGCCCTCGGCGAGAACGAGGAACTGCGGGCCGGCGAGATTCTGGTGGCACGCCGCGGCGATATCGACAGTTCGGCCGCCGCTACGGTCATCTTCGACGGCGAGGTCGACGCCCTGGCCCATGTCTATGACATCTTCGGCCTAAACGGGCGCGTGCTGGAAATGGACTTCAGGCGCATCACGGCCGGACGCAGCAGCATAGAACCCGGCGAAGGAACGCAGATTCTCGGCCCCCGGGAGGCCCTTTTCATTGAGGAAGGCGCCGCTGTCGACTGCGCCACAATCAACACCCGCATGGGACCGGTCTACATCGGCCGAGACGCAACGGTGATGGAAGGCTGCCACCTGCGAGGCCCCATTGCAATGTGCCGCAATTCGGTGGCCAACATGGGCTGCAAGATTTATGGAGCCACCACCCTCGGCCCCTGGTGCAAGGTGGGCGGCGAACTCAACAATGTGGTGATGCTGGGGTTCGCCAACAAGGCCCACGATGGCTTCCTGGGCAATGCCGTGATTGGAGAATGGTGTAACCTTGGCGGTGGAACCGTAGCCTCGAACCTCAAGAACGATTACAGCGAAATCAAACTGTGGAACTATCCCGCCGGACGCTTCCTGCGCACCGGGCTGCAATTCTGCGGCCTCATAATGGGCGACCACTCGAAATCGGCCATCAACACCTCGTTCAACACCGCTACCACCGTGGGCGTAGGCTGCAATATAATCAGCGAGGGCATGCCGCGCGTTTTCATCCCGTCGTTCACCAAAGGCGGCTCGAGCGGATTCGATAATGTGAATCTCAACGAATTCTTCGCCATCGAGGCTCGCGTCATGGCACGCCGCGGCCGAAGCCTCACCGAGGCCCACAAACGCATGTTCCACGCCATCGCCGAATATTCAGATACATTTAAATAAACAAGGCCCGTCTTTAATCAAAACTCAATGCTTTTGAAATATTCATGAAACATTTTCTCTCTTACTTTGTCATAAAATTAGAAAAGAAGAGAAAAATAGCATGGATATTCTGTTTATCGGCGTTGTAGTCTTCCTGTTTCTGCTCGCCATTTTCGACCTTTCGGTCGGTGTGAGTAACGATGCCGTCAATTTCATGAATTCGGCCATCGGTTCGCGTGCCGCCTCGTTCAAACGCGTCCTGTTCGTAGCCTCAGCCGGTGTGTTCATAGGCGCGGCCATGAGCAACGGCATGATGGATATTGCCCGCCACGGCATTTTCCGGCCCGAGCATTTCTCGTTTTACGACCTCACGTGCATTTTCATGGCAGTGATGGTCACCGACATCATCCTGCTCGACGCCTTCAATTCACTGGGCATGCCCACGTCCACCACCGTCTCGATGGTGTTTGAACTCCTCGGCGCCACCTTCGTCGTGGCAATAATAAAGATGTCCGGCGGCATCGACCTTGGATTCAATCAGTTGCTGAACACCGAAAAAGCCCTGTCCGTGATTCTGGGAATCTTCCTGTCCGTGGCCATAGCATTCGTGTTCGGCACGGTGGTGCAACTGATCACGCGCGCCATATTCAGTTTCGACTATCGCAGCCACCTCAAATGGAAAATAGGTATCTTCGGCGGCCTGTGCGCCACCGGAATCATCTATTTCCTTATAATCAAGGGCGCCCGCGACCTGACATTCATGACTCCCGAGGTGAAGCAATGGATCAGCGGCCACACGGCAATGATTGTGGCCGGCTGCATGGTATTCTTTACCCTGCTGATGCAGTTGCTCCACGCCCTGAGAGTCAATGTACTGAAAGTAGTGGTCCTCATGGGCACATTCGCCCTCGCGATGGCCTTTGCCGGTAACGACCTGGTGAATTTCATCGGCGTGCCACTCAGCGGGCTGGCTTCGTATACAGACTATATGTCGGCCGGAGGCGGCGACGCCACCACCCACATGATGGGAGCGCTCAACAGCCCGGCCAACACACCCATCTATTTCCTGGTTGGCGCCGGAGCAATCATGGTTGTGGCACTCGCCACCTCGAAAAAGGCGCGCAACGTGACCAAGACCGAAATCGGTCTTGGCAGCAGCATGGACGGCGACGAGATGTTCGGCTCCTCACGCATAGCGCGGCGCATGGTGCGCTGGGCCTTGTCGCTTGCCAACGCCATTCTGCGCATAACGCCACCGCGTCTACGTCGGGCGATGGCACGGCGGTTCGACACCTCGCAGGCCATAGTTCCCGACGGCGCCGCCTTCGACCTGGTGCGCGGCTCGGTGAACCTGGTGCTTGCGGGCGCGTTAATCGCCATGGGCACCTCGCTCAAACTGCCGCTGTCCACCACATTCGTCACATTCATGGTGGCTATGGGCACCTCGCTGGCCGACCGCGCCTGGGGCCGCGAAAGTGCGGTCTACCGCATCACCGGCGTTATTTCCGTAATCGGCGGCTGGTTCATCACCGCCGGCGCCGCCTTTATCGGTGCCGGCATCATCGTCGCCCTGATGCACCTGGGCGGGCCCTGGGTCATGATTGTCCTGGCCGTCGCCACTATCGCCCTGCTCATCCGCAGCGAAAGACGTTTCAGACGGCGGCGCGACGACAAGGCCGACGACGTCCTGTTCCGCACAATTATCTCGACACAGAACAAGGATGAGATCTGGCCCCTGCTGCAACTTTACATCACCGAACAGCAGACCAAATTCCTCTCCTTCGCCCGCGAGAACTACGCCATTATCACCGAGGCCTTCATCAACGAAAAGCCGGCCCCGCTGGGCAACGCCCTCACGGCACTTTCCCGCGAGAAAAACATACTCAAGAACGCACGGCGCAAGGAAACCCTCTGCCTGCGCATGCTGCCGCATCCCGTCGCTATCGAAAACAGCGCGGCTTTCTATCTGAGCAATAACCTGTGCATGTCGATTCTCTATAACCTGCGGCGAATCGACGAGACCTGCAAGGAACACGTTGAAAACAACTTCCGCCCGCTGCCGGCACGTTACGGCAAGCAATACGCCGACATCCGCACGGAAATCGACGCCCTGTTCGCCGACACGCTCTCCGTGATGCAGAGCGGAGACACCACGGCAATCACGGCCCTGCGCAGGCGCTGCGACCGCGCAAAAGATACCGTTTCGGATGCCTATCACTGCGTCCAGGAACACCTGCGCACTGCCCACAGCACCGAACTCACCGTTCTCTATGTCTACGTCAACCTGTTGCAGGAAACGCGCGAAATCCTGTCGTCGCTGCGCAAATACCTGCGCGCCTACGCCAAAATCCGCGATTCGCGCTTCCGCTCGCGCGAAACGGTGTAATCAGAGGCCTTGCGCAACCTCGTCAATGTCAATCAGATGATTGATGATGGCGAAAATCGCCAGCCCGGCCGACGAATGTATGCCGAGTTTAGCGAAAATATTGCGGCGGTGTGTAGCCACGGTGTTGACCGAGATGCACAGTTCGCCGGAACTCTTTTTGGCTGTTGTCGGTTTTTTAGTTATCTTTGCATGATTATTGTCCGACAATATCCGATGAAAATATTTTCCACAGAAGAAATCAACGCAATACGCCGCTACACCCTGCGCGAACGGGGCCTCTCGGAAGGCCAGTTCATCGACTCGGTGGGCGAATCGCTTGCGCTCGACATAATATCCTCCATCATCCCCGGCAACCGTCTGGTGGTGTTCGCCGGTCCGGAACTCAACGGGGCCTACGCCCTTGCAGCCTCGCGGCATCTCTGCGCCCAGGGCTTCCGTCCGCAGGTATTCCTGTTCAATATCGGCGGCAAACGCATCTCGCCCGACTGCCTTGAGCAGCGCGACCTGCTCACCGCCTCATGCGGCGACGAAGTACTCTCCGAAGTCACCGGCCTGCAGTTCTCGATGCCCGACATCCAGACCGACGTCACCGTCATCGACGGCATTTTCGGCACCGAACGCACCACGCCCCTTTCGGGCGGCTACCAAAGCATCGTGCGTTATATCAACGAGACCTGCCCCCATGTGGTATCAATCGACGTGCCCTCGGGACTCCTTGTCGACTCGGTCGACGGCCTGATAAACCGCAACATAATCCATGCCACCGTCACCCTGGCCATCGGCATGCCGCGCGTGGCCTTTTTCATGAAGGAGAACGCCGAACTGCTGGGCAACTGGAAACTGGTGCCGGTGGATTTCAGCCACACCGCCATTGAAAAGGCCCCCTGGCAATTCCGCATGATTGAGCAGGCCGACGTGCGCCGCATCATCAAGCCCCGTCCGCTGTTTGAATCAAAGGCCGACGCCGGCGACACAATCATATTCGCCGGCAGTTACGGCATGCTGGGAGCATCCGTCATGGCGGCCCGCGGCGCCCTGCGTGCCGGTTGCGGGAAGGTGACGGTCCACGGCCCGCGCTGCGGATATTACGTGGTACAGACCACCGTGCCCTGCGCACTTTTCGACACCGACGAGGGCGACGTGGCCATAACCGCCATCAGCCTTGAACACGACTATAAGTCCGTGGCCATCGGCCCGGGCATCGGCACCGCCGACGTGACCATCAACGCCCTGAACGATTTTCTGAAAATAGCCAACGCCAACAGCCGCCCCCTGGTGCTTGACGCCGACGCGCTCAACTGCATTTCCATCCGTCCCGACATGCTGAACCACGTGCCCGTGATGTCGATTCTCACTCCACATGCCGGCGAATTCGACCGCCTGTTCGGGCGTCAGCCATCGTCCTACGCCCGCCTGCTAAAAGCAATCGAGGTGGCCCGTCAGCGCCATGTGTTCATCGTGCTGAAAGGCCATTTCACCGCCATCGTGCGGCCCGACGGCAAGGTATATTTCAATCCCACCGGCTCGCCGGCCCTGGCCACCGGCGGCACGGGCGACGTGCTCACCGGCGTTATCGCGGCATTCCTGGCCCGCGGCATGCGGCCCGAATTCGCAGCAGTCGCCGGGCCCTACGTCCACGGCCTGGCCGGCGACATCGCCGCCGCCGAACACGGCTCGTACGGTGTAACCGCCCTCGACGTGGCCGACGCCGTGGGTCGCGCCATCAAATCCATAATCGAACAACCTCAACCCTCATTTATCCAAAAAAACTGACAAGTATATGCGTCCGACTCATCTCATCATCGCCTCACTGCTGGCACTGGCGGCCCCGATGGCCCAGGCTCAGGCAACCCAGCGCCTCACGGCTTCAAAAGCCGGCGAATACGGCCTGATCTACTCGCTGCCGCTCACCGAAATAGACATAACCGTCGAGACCGAACACACCCGCCTCGAACCCGGCGAATTCTACAACTACGCCCGCCGCCACCTGGCCATCGACAATGCCATTACCGAGCCGTCGACCACCGTGACGGTCAAGTCGATAACCATCGGTACCCGCGGTGTGGCCGACCCCGACAACCGCTGGTTGGTGCAGTTCAAGAGCGGCTCGTCGCCCTTCATGATGCTCACCGCCGACGGCACTCCGCTGGCCGTCAACACCGAAGATACCGGCAGCAGCAATACCCCGGCGCTCCCCGTGGCACAGCCCGCCCGGCCCACCGTATTGCAGACTGAGGCCGCACGCCAGGCCATGACCGAGGACATGATACGCAGTTCATCCATTTCCAAGCGCGCCGAACTGGCCGCACAGCGCATTTTCGAACTCCGCGACATGCGTTCCGACCTGCTTTCGGGCCAGTCGGACAATCCGCCGGCCGACGGACAGGCGATGCAACTGGTGCTCAACAACATTTCGGCCCAGGAAGATGCCCTCACGGCCATGTTTGCCGGCACACGCCAGACGTGGACCGACGTCGAGACCCTCACGCTGCGTCCCGACTCCACCGACATCGACAATGAAATCATAGCACGCATATCGCCCTTCGACGGCGTTATCGACGCCGACAACCTGGCCGGCGCACCGCTCACACTGTCACTGCGCGTGCTGGAACGCGGAGAACTGCCCCTCAACGAAAAAGGCGAGGTGAAGAAATTCCCCAAGGGCGGCATGGCCTACACAATCCCCGGCACCGCCAATGTGACGGTTTCGTATGAAGGACGTGTGATTTTCTCGGCCGACGTAGCCCTGGCCCAACTGGGATGCACCTTCGGACTAGACCCGGCCCTGTTCACCGACAAGAAAGCACCATCGATGCTGCTGTTCGAGCCGGCCACCGGCGCCGTACGCCTGCTCGCACCCGTAGGTACGACAGACCGTTAATCAGCCATCCTCCAATCTCTTAATCCAGCATCAGCGACATCACCGGCCTCACCGACGGCAATCCGAAAATTTCGCCGATTGCGGGATCATTGAAAAGAATCGAAGCCAGCACACCGACGTTCACATCCAGATCGGCGCGCTCCGGCGACGTGCGGTGCACCTGCCCGGGCGATAACCGGAACCATCCGTTATTGGTCTCGACCAGGGAGTCGCTGACGTGAATCACCTGCGGCTTGATTTCACGCCCTGAAGCGGCCAAAGCACCCAGCATGGCCTCAACGTCGAGAATCCTCAGCATTCCGCGGCGCGACAGACGGCGGCGTCCGGGCTGCGGGAAGGTATCCACAATCATGGGGTGCGGACCCGTCTCGGCCCTTGTCAGGGCCAGAGCAGCCTCGGCGGCAACGCTGTCGGTGGCGTGAAGCGCACGCACATGCACCGAATCGTCCACCGTGGCAAAGGCCATGGCGCAACTGCCCTCGGGACCACTGACAGCCACGGCCACCGAGCCGTCGATTTCCGCCGACTGCATCAACTGCGTAAAATCCCGGCGGTCGTGAAGCACGGCACAATCATATCCCTGTTCCAGAGCCGAAAACGTATCGTAGACAGGCTCGACGGGCACATATTCATCCGGCATCACAAACTCGTGGACCGACGTGTAGCGCTGCTCGTCAACCAGGAACACGTCCGAGAATCCGAAACGCGAATAAAAGTCGTAAAGATAACTCTCGGCCGGAATCAGAGTCGCCACGACATACCCGGCCGCCGCCTGCGCAGCCAGAACGTCGCGCAGCAGTGCGGCGGCATATCCCTTGTGTCGCTCGGCCGGGGACGTCGCCACGCACCACAGATACGCGGCCCGCAGCAGCGAGCCCATGTATGACATCCCTCGCGACGAGGTCAGTAGCACCGATACAGCGCGGCCGTCGACCTCGACAGTACTCAGATTGGCATCGTCGTATACGTTTTCCAGCATCCAGCGTGTCCACACCGGGTCCTCGCGGAACGATACCGAAAAGATTTTACCGAATTCTTCCTTGCGGGTCATGACTTGTTTTTATTGACTCGGCGACATTCGCGCGGCTGCGGCAGCGCCGACGGTTTCAGAATCATACGCAGCGACGTCGTCAGGCTCCAGTAACTCCACATCCAGTTGAGTAGCACCACGACCTTGTTGCGCATGCCCAGCAGAGTGACCAGGTGCACGGCCATCCAGGCCATCCAGGCGGTCCATCCACCGATATGCACCTTTCCCATATCGACCACGGCGCGGTTGCGGCCCACAGTGGCCATAGCGCCCTTGTCGCAGTAGGAAAACGGCTTGCGGCGGTCAGGATTGTTGAGATTCCGGGCCAGGTTACGGCCCTGCTGTATGGCCGGCTGGGCCAGTTGCGGACAACCGCGGGGAAAACGCTCGTCGGAATGATAGCAGATGTCGCCGATGGCATAAACGTCGTCAAGGCCCTCCACGCGGTTGAACTCGTCGACCGGCAGACGGCCGCCGGGGCCTCGGGGCACGTCTGCACCGAGGATTTCGATGGGCGTGGCCGTGATTCCGGCGGTCCAGATCACCATCTGCGTGTCGAGGGTCGTACCGTCGGCAAAGGTCACCGTGTGTCCGTCGTAACTCTTCATCGTCTTGCCCAGTCGTACATCCACCATCAGTTGTTTCAGATAGCGCAGGGCATCGTCAGAAGATTTTTGGCTCATCGCGCCGAGTACGCGGTCGGAGCCGTCATAAAGCACCACCTTCACCTCCTCGGGGCGGATGCGCGGATATTCGCGCTCCACCACGTAGCGCTTCATCTCGCCCAGGGCGCCGGCGATTTCAACGCCCGTCGGACCGCCGCCTATCACGGCGAAGGTCAGCAGCGACGCGCGCTCGGCCGGGTCTGTACTCAGCGCAGCGCGTTCCATATTGTCGAGTATGGCATTGCGGCAGCGGATTGCCTGCGACACGCTTTTCAGCGTGTACACATAGCGGTCCAGCCCCTCGATGCCGAAAAAATTATTTGTAGCCCCCGCGGCTATCACCACCTTGTCGTAAGGCACGTCCTCGACATCGGTCACGACCACTTTCCGCACCGTGTCGACGGTCTTCACCACACCCATGTCATAGAGGCAGCCACGCACACTGCGGCGGCGGCACTCGCGGCGCAGCGGAAACGTGATGCCCGCAGGCTCAAGTGCCGACGATGCTACCTGATAGAACAGCGGCGCGAAACTGTGATAGTTGTTTCGGTCTATCAGTTTCACGTCGAAACGCTTTTTGTCGATTTTCTTGGCGAACTCCAGACCTCCGAAGCCGCCGCCGATAATTACGATTCTTTCTCGTGACATGAATAATGAGACTTGTTAACTCGGGATTATAGAGTAATAACAAGCCTCGCGCACATGGGGTTCACCGCCTGCGCAGCATGTCGGCCACGAGCGATGGCTCGAACCCGCGAGCCACGGCATAGCGGAAAAGTCGTGCGCGGCCGTCGGCCGTGTCAGGCTCGGGCAGGGAACGCCGTTTGGAATCGAGGACCTTGGCCAGCCGGGCAGCATACACCTCCGGGTCGATGCCTTCCAGAGCCTCGGCCACGATATCGCGGTCCAGACGCTTTGCAGCGAGCGCCAGGGCAATCTTTCGCCGTCCCCAGGCGGCATATTCCACCTTGTCGCGCACGAAAGCGGCGGCAAAACGGCGGTCGTCGATAAAGCGGCGGTCGATGAGCGAATCTATTATCCGCTCCGAATCCGACGGCGTGATACCCCAGCGATACAGTTTCTGCACAATCTCGCCGGAGCAATGCTCGGCGCGGACGCACAGGGCCTCGGCACGCGCCATGGCCTCTTCGGGTGTCAGTCTCTTGGCAATCATAACTGTGGAGCGAAGGCCACGGCATACCGCAGCAGGCCGCGGTAGTCGGGCAGAATCTGCACGTCGTTGTAGCCGTCGGCCGTCAGGCGCCGGGCCAGGGCATCGGCATGCAGGGGATTGATTTCAAAATATAGGGCGCCGCCGGGCACGAGGATGCGCCGGCCGAGGACCGAAAGGGCCTTGTAGAATTTCAGAGGGTCGCTGTCGGGCACGAAAAGCGCGGCGGCAGGTTCGTAATCCTTCACACGCGCCTCCATTTCGGGGCGTTCGCTGTCTGTAATATATGGCGGATTGCTCACCAGGACGTCAAGCCCCGGAGCGATTCTGTCGCCGGGGTTCAGAATGTCGACGCGGTCAAAAACCACTTTTGCGCTGAGGGCGGCGGCATTAGACCGCGCCACGGCCAGCGCCTTGTCCGAAATGTCGATGCCTTCGACCCGGGCAAAGGGCAGCGCACGCGCCAGGGCGATTGCTATGCAGCCGGAACCCGTGCCGGCGTCCAGAACCT
>CAJJOO010000014.1 GCA_905193395.1 uncultured Porphyromonadaceae bacterium | reverse complement strand
GGCTTCTCCTTTAACAGAACCGTCACAGCGGAAAGTCCCCCTGCCGTGTGCGAAAGTTCCGTAGCCGTCGGCGGAAAGTTTGTGGACAATCAGCGGAAGGTGTAGGTGATGATGGCGAAGGATTCGTCCGGGGCGTTGTTGTCGGTGCGGGTGTAGCGGCGTGCCATCACCTCGCGTTTTACGGCTTCGCGCAGTTCGGGGCTTGAATTGGCCGGCGGCTGGCCGTTGCGGAAACTTACTTTGACAACCTTGCCGGTGGAGTCGATTGTGGCGCGTACCACAATCTGTCCGGTTATTCCCGCCGGAATCACGCGATAATTCGGCGTCACCCAGCCGCCGTTTGCAACGCCGTGTCCGTGACCGTGATATGAACCGGGTGTTCCGGTTTCCGAGCCGCTGTTGCCGCTCTGCGTGCCGGTGGTCGACGAGGTGTTGCCGCGGCCTTTCGAGCGGTTGAACGAGGCGGCGGTGTTGCCCGAGATGCGACGTGCCTGCTGCTGCTCGATTTCCTGCTGCGAGGGACCGCGCTGCTCCTGCGGGGGAGTGGTGTTGCGTTTTACGGGCGATTCGCGACGTGTGGTGACCGGAGCGGGCGCGGGAGCCTCGTTGCCCCGGTCTTTAAGTTCGGTTCCGGTCGTGGGTTCGGGCGTCGAAAGATTGTCCTGATTTTCGGGGTCGTAGGCCTCCGAAGCCTCCTGCGACGGCGTGTTCGTGGGCCTGACGGTGGGAATCACGTCGAAAAGGTTTTCTTCGGCCAGGTCCACGCTGTTTTCGCGCACGGGGGGCCAGCCGTCGGCGCGTGGTGCGGTCGACAGCCGTATGTTGAACAGCAGCAGCAGTATCACCAGTGTTATGAGTCCTGTGAGCCAGAGGGCTGTGGCGCGTGGTCGGTTGGTCATTTCGTGAAGGCTGAAGGTTGGGGCGGGGAGAGTGATTGTTTGTTTTATTTAGTGGACGGGCGTGTGGCCAGGACCATCTTTACCGAGTTGGTAGCACCGGCGTTGAGTACCTCGACCACCTTGCCGTAGGGCACTTTCTCGTCGGCATATACGGCCACGGCGGCGGCCGAGTCGGTGGCGGCATAGCGTGTGAGCAGCGGCACAAGGCTGTCGGCGGGCACGGCGGCCAGTTCGCTCTGGTCAATGCTCATGTAGTAGGCGCCGAGGCTGTCGACAAACACGCGGGCCGTGGGCTTTTCGGCGGTCTGTTCCACACCCTGGGGCAGGTTGACCTCGATGGCGGTGGGAAAAATGTAGGTCGACGTGACCATGAAGAATACAAGAAGCAGGAAGATGACGTCGGTCATGGAAGCCATCGAAAAGGCCGCCATCATGTCCTGCTGACGTTTGAGAGCCATGTGGACGGGGAATTAAGCGGGTTCGTTGAGCAGGTCCATGAAGTCCATGGTGCGGGCTTCCATGAGTTTCATCACCTTGTTGATGCGTGCCACCAGATAGTTGTATGCAAACAGGGCGGCGATACCCACGACGAGGCCGGCCACGGTGGTGGACAGGGCGGTGTAGATACCTCCGGCAAAGGTGTTGATCTGGGCGGCGTTGCCGGCGTTGGCGATGGCATAGAAGGCCTTGACCATACCGATTACGGTGCCGAGGAAGCCGAGCATGGGCGCGGCGGCGGCGGTTGTGGCCAGCCAGGGCAGGCCCTTCGACAGCGAGGCTACCTCCAGGTTGCCGGTGTTCTCGATGGCCACGAGGACATCGTTCATCGGGCGGCCGATGCGGCTGATGCCCTTGGCGATGAGGCGTCCGAAGGGGGTGGATGTCGAACGGCACAGGTTCAGGGCCGATTCAATCTCGCCTTCGTGGATGTAGTCGCGGATGCGTTTCATGAACGAGTCGTCCAGCCTGGAGGCCGCGCGAATCACAATGAAGCGTTCGATGAAGATGTAGATGCACACGAGGGCAAGGATGGCGATCGGAATCATAATCCAGCCGCCTTCGACACAGAGTGCCCAGATTGAAGGTGATGATGCTTCCATTTGATATCGGAGAATGGTGGGGGATTGGTTAATTATCGGTATTGTCGGTGCGCAGGGCCTGGAGATAGCGCCGGATGGTTTCCTCGAGGCCCAGGTACAGGGCGTCGCAAATCAGGGCGTGGCCTATCGACACCTCGTGGAGATAGGGCATGGAGCGGTGGAAGAATTCTAGGTTTTCCAGGCTGAGGTCGTGGCCCGCATTGATGCCCAGGCCCAGGTTGTGCGCGGCCAGGGAAGCCGCCACGAAGGGTGCCACGGCGTCGGCGGCCGAGGATTCGTAGGCGTCAGCGTATGGTTTGGTGTAGAGTTCGATGCGGTCTGTGCCGGTTGCGGCAGCGGCGCGTATGTTCTCGACGTCGGTGCCCACGAAAATAGAGGGGCGGATTCCGGCGTCCTTCAGCCTTTCGACCACCGAGGTAAGAAATTCGGCGTTGGCGGCAACGTCCCAGCCGGCCGACGAGGTGATGGCGTCGGGTGCGTCGGGCACCAGGGTCACCTGTTCGGGGCGGGTGCGCAGAACCAGGTCCATGAATTCAGGCGAGGGATAGCCCTCGATGTTGAATTCCTCCTTAACCAGCGGGCGGAGGGCAAAGACATCGGCGCGGCGTATGTGCCGCTCGTCGGGGCGGGGATGCACGGTGACGCCCTCGGCTCCGAAGCGCTGACAGTCCACGGCCACCTGCTCGACCGACGGGCGGTTTTCGCCGCGTGAATTGCGCAGGGTCGCTATCTTGTTGATATTTACACTCAGACGTGTGTGTGGCTTGTTGTAACTCACAGTTTCGCTGTTTTAATACTTTTTATGGCCGCAACGGATTGCCGTCACAAAAAGATTTTGTAAATTTGTATCAGTTTGCGACTACAAAATTAGTCAGAATAAATAAAATGACGAAAGAAAAAACGGTAAAAGCGGCCGAAAACGACCGGTGGGCGGTGTTTTCTCCCCCTCAGGGCGACTCGACGCAACTACTGGTGGCCTGTGGAGCCGCCGACTACCAGGCCTCGCGCATAGCGCATGCCGTGGAGGATGCCGATGCCTCGCTGCTGAACCTCAACATCACGTCGATGGACCGCGGCGACGGCCGTGTGGTCGTCGCCCTGCGCGTCGGTCACCGCAACCCCGAGGCCGTGGCGCGTTCGCTTGAACGCTACGGCTACGAGGTGCTTCAGACCGAATCGCCCCTGTCGGCCGACGACACCCTGCGCCGCCGCTACGACGAATTGATGCACTATCTGTCGATGTAATCCCGACTGTAACCCAACTTTTTATACCTGCACTGCGATGAAACTTGCAATATACGGCTCGCGCCATCAGGACGAGTATCTCGACGCCATCGGCGCTTTTCTGGAATCCCTGTCCGCGGCCTCGGTCGATGTGGTGATGCACGGGAAACTCTACAACTACCTTTCGCGCATCATGCCGCGGAAACTGGCCTGCGTGCGCCGTGTGAGCGACGGGCCGGATTTCGAGGCCGACTATGCCCTGAGTATCGGCGGAGACGGCTCGTTCCTGCGCACCGCCGCCTGGGTCGGCAACAAGGAAATTCCGGTGGTGGGTATCAATACCGGCCATCTGGGCTATCTCGCCGCCCTCGGAATCGACGAACTGCCGGCTCTGCTGCCCATGCTGGCCGACGGACTCTTCAACATCGAGCGCCGCCGGCTCATCGAGGTGAGTTGCCCCGGAGTGCCCGAAGGCACCTGCGCCCTGAACGAGGTAACCGTGACCAAGGCCGAGACTTCGTCGATTATCGACGTAGAGGCCCGCATCAACGGCCGCAACCTGGCCGACTACCGTGCCGACGGCCTCATTATATGTACCCCCACGGGCAGCACGGCCTATAACCTTTCCGTCGGCGGACCCATCGTCGAGCCGACAGCCCCGGTGCTGGTGCTCTCGCCCATCGCGGCGCATTCCCTGTCCCTGCGTCCCCTGGTGGTCGACGATTCGTCGGTGCTGGAATTCTCTTGCTCCAGCCGCGCCAATGCCTTCCGCCTCTCTGTCGACGGACGCTCCTGGGTACTTCCCCTCGACATGAAACTGACCCTGCGCCGCGCGCCCTACGACGTGAAAGTGCTCAAACCCCTGGGCAGCAGTTTCGCCGACACCCTGCGCTGCAAACTTTCATGGGGATAAGGCCGGTATACATGCAATCCGGTGACTACCGCGACGAAGACTTAGGTACAATACGCCTGCGCGTGCTGTCGACCGCCGTGCGCTTCACGGCCCGCTGGAAAGGCGACGTGCTGCATCTCACCGTACCGCCCCGCTGTACCGCGGCCGACGTTGTGGCTGCCCTCCGGAGCATGAAACCGCGGCTGTTGGCCCGGCGTCCTTCCGCAGAAGCATTTTACAAGGTCGGGTTCCGCTTTGACAGCGACCTGGTGTCGCTGCTCATTGAATGTAATCCCAACGCCACGCGGCCGCTGCAACTGCTTAAAGGCCGCGAGGGCGACTATTCATTTGTCTTTGTCTGCCGCAGCGAGGCCGAACTCTCCGACAAGCGCCGCCAGGCCGGCCTTGCGCGCTCTGTTGCCCTGATTGCCCGCCATGTGGCCGAAACCCGTGTGCTCCCCGAGGCGCGACGCATTATCGGCGAACTGGGAATGTCGAGGCGCGTGCGTTCGCTCAGCGTGGGACGTGGAATGAGGCGCCTTGGCACCTGCGACGCCCGCGGAAACATAACTCTGAGCCACACTCTGGCTTTCATGTCGCCCCGGATCCGCTATCTGGTGCTGACACATGAATTGTCCCATCTCGACCACATGGACCATTCTCCGGCCTTCTACGCCACCTGGCAGAGTTACAACCGGACGCCCGTCCGCGAACTCCGCCGCCTGGTGTCACGGCAGCCTCTGCCCCTGCCGCAATAGTTGCCCACCTCGCGGAAAATGACTAACTTTGCCGCCGTGAAAACAGCCATAAACAACGAAACGCGCGGTGTAACGGTTTACTGCGGCTCATGTCCTGGAGCCGACCCGGCATTTACCGCTGCCGCCGAGGCAGTTGGCCGTGTCGTTGCCGCCGCCGGTGTCCCCCTGGTCTACGGCGGAGGCCACATGGGTCTGATGGGCGCCGCCGGCAAATCCTGCCGCAAAGCCGGCGGCGAGACTGTGGCCGTGATTCCCGCTTTTATGGTGGTTCGCGGCTGGAACGATCCCGAAGCCTCGCACACCGTCGTGACCCCCGACATGCACCATCGCAAGGAGATTCTGAGCCGCCGCGCCGTCGGCGCCATAGCCATGCCCGGCGGAATCGGCACACTCGAGGAACTTACAGAACTGATTACCTGGCGGCAACTCGGCCTATATGACGGCAATATAGTGATTCTCAATATAAACGGCTATTTCGATTCGCTTTTAGGTCAGTTGCAGGCCGCCATTGATGCCGGCTTCATGCCCGCCGACCACAGCGCGCTATGGTCCGTGACCGAAAGCCCCGCCGAGGCCGTGCGCCTGGCTCTGCGGCCCGCGTCCCCTCTCAACCTCCACCGCAAGTTCTGATGCCCGATACCATAGCAGCAACAGTACAGGCAGTCTTCGCGGTTCCTGCGGCGACCGATGCCCCGGCCGGGATAGACACGCGTCTGGATACGGCCCGCCTCGATTCGATGCCCGTAGTCACCCTTGCCATGCCGGTGGATACGGTGACGGCTGCCGCTCCCGCGCCTTCGTGGACCGAGGGGCTGCCCCCCGTGCCGCGTGCCGTGTCGCCGGGCAACAACTCCGGTTTCCTGCTTGCCGCCGCCGTGCTGCTGATGGTGCTGATAATGAACTTCCGCAATCTGCGCCGTCTGCTACGGAGTTACTGGGACGAACTCTGGCATGTGCGTTCGGGCCGTGACAATGTGTTCGACGAGCATCCTGCCGGCGACGCCCGTGTGCTCCTGCTGCTTATTGTCCAGGCCATCGCCACCGTTGGCGTACTCCTTTCTGTGGCCGTGTGCCGTCTTTCCCCTGATGCCGGGATACCATTCACCACCCGCGCCGTTGCCGTGGTTACGGCCCTTTCCGCGGCCTGGTACCTGGCTCAGGTTGTTGCCTACAACCTGGTGGGCTATACCTTCACCACTCCCGCGCGCCACCGCGACTGGCTGCGCGGTTTCAACGCCTCGCAGGCCCTGATGGGCGTCCTGCTTGTGGTCCCGGCCGTGCTCGCTGTCTTCTATCCCACCGTGACCCGTGAAGCCCTGTTCGCCGGACTTTTTGTCTTCATTTTGGCCAGATTGGTGTTTATTTTCAAAGGGATTAGGATTTTTTACGACAGAATCGGGTCTTTGCTTTATTTTATTTTGTACCTTTGCACCCTTGAAGTGATACCCCTGATTTTTGTCTACAAATGCGCGCGAATGTTGTTGAGCGCTTACGCCGCATGAATCTCTTAAAACGAACGAAATCGTGAAAATCAACAGAGTACTCGTATCCCAACCTAAACCTTCGTCTGAGAAATCTCCGTACTATGATCTGGCCGATAAACACTCGGTGGAAATAATCTTCCGGCCGTTCATCAAAGTCGAGGGACTCACACCCCGCGAGTTCCGCGCCCAGAAGGTATCGATTCCTGAACACACAGCCATCATTTTCACGGCAAAGACGGCTATCGACCATTTCTTCCGCCTCTGCGAGGAAATGCGTATCACGATGCCCGACACACAGAAATATTTCTGTACTTCAGAAACCATCGCCAACTATCTTCAGAAGTACATCATCTACCGCAAACGCAAGATTTTCTTCCCCAAGACCGGCAAATTCGCCGACCTCATCCCCTCGATGGTCAAGCACCGCGACGAGAAGTATCTCCTGGCCGTTTCCGACGTGAACAAGGGTCTTGACGGCGACCTCCTGGAAAAGAACCGCATCAACTGCGACCGCGCCGTTATCTACCGCACCGTCAGCAACGATTTCGCTCCCGATGAACCTCTGGACTATGGCATGCTGGTGTTTTTCAGCCCGCAGGGAATCGAATCGCTGATAAAGAATTTCCCGAATTTCGAGCAGGGTGACATGGCCATCGCCACCTTCGGCGCCGCCACGGCCGCCGCCGCCCGCGAGGCAGGTCTGCGCGTCGATATCGAGGCTCCCACCGTTAAGGCTCCCTCGATGCCCGCCGCAATCGACCAGTATCTCACCGAACACGCCGACTGATTCATATTCCCTACCCTCTGCCGCGCCTATGAAGGGCCTGCGCCTGTATAAGAAAGAAAAACTCTGTTCGCCGGTGGCCGTAGACATGCTTTTTGCCCGCGGCAGCGGCTCCGACAGCCATCTTTCCTATCCTCTGCGGGCCGTCTGGCGTCAGAATCCGCGCCGCCGCAGCGATGCTCCGGTGGCTTTCGTAATTACCGTCCCCAAAAAACGCCTGCGCCACGCCGTAGACCGTGTGACCATGCGTCGCCGCATACGCGAGGCATACCGCCTGTGCCGCCCGGATTTTCCATTGCCCGCCGGTACCAGGATTGACCTTGCGCTGGTGTATGTGGCCTCGCATCTTTGCGATTACGCCGCCGTCGACCGTGCCGTGCGCCGCATAATGGGCTCTGTGCAGTCCTCGGCAAATAAAGGCAACGATGAAACGTCTGCTTGACCTGCTGAACCGGGCCGTGGCATTTCTGCTCACCCTCCCCGTGCTGTTCTACCGCGCCTGCATCTCGCCGATGCTGCCGCCCTCCTGCCGTTTCACCCCGACGTGTAGCCAGTATGCCCTGGAGGCCCTGCGCAAGCACGGCGCCGTCAAGGGGATGTGGCTCGCCGTGCGTCGGATTCTGCGCTGCCATCCCTGGGGCGGCAGCGGCTACGACCCTGTGCCATGACACGCCCGCTCGACGGCTTTGCCGATATACATTGCCACGACCTTTCACGTGCCACATCGGGCACGGCGGTCGTTTCCGTGTCGCCCGGTACCGAATTGCAGCCCGGAGGCACGTATTCCGTGGGTATACATCCCTGGGACACCGTCGGACTGCCCTCTCTGTCGACGCTCAAGGCCCTTGTGGCTGCCGCTCGCGACCCGCGCGTGGTGGCCGTGGGCGAGTGTGGTTTCGACACCCTGCGCGGCGGGACGCCCGAGTGTCAGCGCCTTGTGTTTGATTTTCAGGCGCGTCTGGCCGAGCGTGTAGGCAAGCCGCTCATCATCCACGCCGTGCGCAGCGATGCCGCGCTGATTGCAGCCAAGAGGCGTCTGCACCCCTCGCAGCGGTGGATTATCCACGGTTTCCGCGGCAATCCCGTGCAGGCCGGCCAGTTGCTGCGCGAGGGCTTCTCGCTCTCGCTCGGAAAGCGCTTCAATCCCGCCGTTCCCGCCGTCGTTCCGCCCGACCGCCTCTACCGCGAAAGCGATTCTTAGTCCTCGAATTTGAGGATTGTGCCGTCGTCGGTGACGCTGAGCGTCACTGTGGCCGATTCTATCACTGGCACATTGTTGTCGATATGCCCGATGGGCACTCCGAAGGCCACGGGATAGTCGTATCCCGCCACCATCTCGCGGATCATGTCCTCGGTGCGACGGTGGTTCTCGTCGCTCTTGTTGCCGGTGAACTGACCCACAATCAGTCCTTTGAGATTTGGCAGGATTCCGCTCAGTTTCAACTGGTACATTATGCGCTCGGTCTTGTATATCGGTTCCGAGACATCTTCGATGAACAGAATCGTTCCTTCCCGGATTATGTTGAAGGGAGTGCCGATGAGGTCGGCGATAACGGCCAGATTGCCACCCAGCAACTGCCCGGTAGCCTCGCCCGTATGGTTATAGGGATTGGCCGGGAATTTGTATTCCGGATGGCCGCCGGTGAGGATTTCCATCAGCATTTTGTTGAAGGGGTCGTCGGGACCGAGGCTCAGTTGCTTGGCCATCGAGGCATGGACGCTGGCCACGCCCTGCGAGGCCATCAGGGCATGCAGGGCCGAGATGTCGGAAAAGCCTATCACCCATTTGGGGTCGTCGCGCAGGTCTATCTTGCCGAGTTCCTCGAGGCTGTGCACCACGCCGTATCCGCCGCGGCTGCACAGAATAGCCCTGATTTCGGGGTCGGTGAGGGCCGCGCGCAGGTCGGCCAGGCGTTCGTCATGCCGCCCGCTGAAATGGCCGAATTTGCCGTAGGCGTGCGGATATATCACGGGCTGGTAGCCCATTTCGGCCAGTACTTCGGCCGCCGAGTCGATGAGGCCGGCGTTGATCGGGCCGGCCGGCGATATGATGGCCACCTTGTCGCCGGGGCGCAGGGGGGCGGGATAAATCACATCGTCCGATGAGGAACAACTTTTCACAATCAATACAATCAGACAGACCGCGACTGCCGTCACCAGCAGTTTCGCAGGCCACAGGATGGGTTTGTGGAGTAATTTTTTCATTTTTGAGGGGAGATTCATTTGTCAGGAATTCAGTGCGCTGAAGAAATGCCAGATTGCGATTCCCGTGGATACGGACACGTTCAGCGAGTGCTTTGTGCCCGCCTGGGGAATTTCGATGCAGGCGTCGCAGAGGTCCACCACGGCCTGGTCCACGCCGTCCACCTCGTGTCCGGCGATTATGGCATAGCGTGCGCCGGGTTTCACCTCGAAGCATTGCAGGGGGACGGAGCCTATCACCTGTTCGAGCGCGCACACCGTATATCCGCGGGCGTGGAGGTCGGCAACGGCATCGGCGGTGGAGTCATAGTGGGTCCATTCCACGGAATCCTCGGCCCCGAGAGCCGTCTTGTGGATTTCCGGCGAGGGTGGGGGCTGCGAGATGCCGCAGAGCACCAGTCGTTCGACGGCAAAGGCGTCGCAGGTGCGGAAGATGGCGCCGATGTTGTTGAGCGAGCGCACATTGTCCAGCACCACCGTCAGGGGCATCTTGCGTGCCTCCCTGAACTGGGCTATGGTCGGACGGTTCATATCCGTAATGGTTTTCTTCTTCATGGGCGGTCGTTGATTCTGATTATCGTGAGGCCGTCGCGCAGGGGAATCATCACCTTTTCGACCGTCGTGTCGGCGGCCACATGCCGGTTGAAGGCGTCGACGGCCAGGGTCTGGGCGTCATGGTTTTCGGCTGTTTCAAGCACTTTGCCGCTCCACAGGGTGTTGTCGGCTATGATGTATCCCCCCGGTCGCATCAGGGGCTTGAGCATTTCGTAATAGGCGATATATTCGCGTTTGTTGGCATCGATATATGCCATGTCCCAGGGTAGGGAGGTGATTGCGGGCACCACGTCCAGGGCGTTGCCCGTATGCAGGAATATGTCGGCTCCGCGCGGGTCGGCATCAAATGTGGCGCGGAGGTCGGCTGCGGCCTCGTCGTCGATTTCCACGGTATGAATCTGCGCTCCGGGTGGCATGCCCTCGGCAAAACACAGGGTGGAATAGCCGCTGAACGTGCCCAGTTCCACTATCCGCGACGGTGCAATCATGCGCGTGAGCATTTTCAGCAGCCGTCCCTGGGCCGGTTCGCAGCACATACGCGGATACAGGCGCGTCAGGTGCGTGTGGCGGTAGAGTGCCGCCAGTGCCGCAGGCTGCGGGTCGCTGTGTGCCGTGATATACTCTTCCGCCGTCATAATTGCAGGTCGATTATCAGTGAAAACAGGGCGGTGACGGCCATCAGTCCGACAAGAATCCAGGCAATCTCGCGACGCTCCGGATAGCAGTACCAGGCCAGCACGCACGACAGCACCAGATACAGGGGCAGGAACCAGCCCGCGCCGGGGCGGATTGCCTCGTCGGCCGCGGCCAGTTCGACAGCGCCGGGTGCCAGGAATGCGGTCACCAGCGCCACGGCTATGGTCAGCAGGGTGAACCACCAGGGCGTTGACGGAAGTTTCATCTTTTCCGGCCCCCGGCGGCCTGTTTTTCTTTAAGATAGGACTCTACTGTGGCCTGCACGCCGCGTTCCAGCGGGAACTGTATTCTGAAACCGAAATCGCGTACTGCATCCGACACGTCGCAGGCCCAGTTGCGCTGTTTCATTATCTTGAATTTGTCGCGGTTCAGCGTCGAGGGCTTTCCGCGCACGGCGCCGACTTTTTCGGCCACGACAGAGGCGGCATAGGCCGTCCACAGCGGCAGGCGTACGGGAATCACCCATTTATTGCCGAGGGCGCGGCCCACCATCTGCCGGAACTCTTTCTGCGAATACGCGCGGTCCTCGCTGATTATGTATTTGTGGTGGACGGTATTGTCCGAGGCCAGGGCGTCGAACATGGCGCCGACCAGGTCCTCTACGTATATGAACGTGAGCATCTGACGGCGGTATCCCACCCCGAAATCCCAGTGCGAATCGATGCTTTTCACCATCATCATGTAGTCTTTCTCGTGGGGGCCGTAGACGCCCGTGGGGCGGAATATAATCCAGGGGAAGTCGGGCAGCGTCTCCAGGTAGGTCTCGGTCTTGATTTTCGACAGTCCGTAGCGTGTGTTGGGATTGGGTACGGTGCGCGAGGTCATGGGCGTGTAGTCCTTCTCGTCGCCCGGGCCGAGAGCGCTCAGCGAACTCATGTACAGGAATTTGCGCGGTACCAGG
>CAJJOO010000013.1 GCA_905193395.1 uncultured Porphyromonadaceae bacterium | reverse complement strand
GCTCCCAGCGCATCGCTGTACGTAGGTAAGTGGTTCACTCCCGTCTGGGGTGCTCGCCTCGGTGTTGACTGGATGAAACTGAAAGGTCTCGGCGCAGAAGGCGCAACCGGTTATCTGCCCCACGAACACATGACAAACGGTTACTACAAGACCAGCAACATGGCCGTAGGTCCCGTATTCGATGTAATGGCCAACCTGACCAACCTGTTCTGCGGCTACAAACCCGGCCGTGTTTACAACTTCGTACTCTACGTCGGTGCCGGTGGTTACTGGACACTTGCCCGTGACCTCGACAAGAACGGCTGGGCTGACGGCTGGTACAGCGCCGACAAGATTCTGACTTTCCGTGGCGGTATCATCAACTCGTTCAACGTAAGCAAACAGGTTCAACTGTTCCTCGACCTGCGTGCCACCGCATACGACGGCCTGAACGAAGCCTTCGTTGAAGTAGGCGGCAACCGCACCAACTTCGACCTGACCGCTTTCGTAGGTCTTACCTATCTGTTCAACCAGCGCGACTGGAAGGCTCCCGTCGTTCCCGTTCCCGCACCCGCACAGAACTGCGACGCCATCACCGCCCGTCTGGCCGCTGCCGACAGCCGCGTGAACGAACTTGAAAACTCGCTGCGCGAATGTCTGAACCGTCCCGCCGTAGTTAAGGAAGTAGAAGCCGACGCTCCCCTGGCAACCATCTACTATCCCATCAACGTTTACCGCATCTCGCGTGAAGACGGCAACGTGCTGAACGCTATCGCAAACGTGATGAAGGCCAACCCCAACACCAAGTACGTGCTGACCGGCTGGGCCGACAACTACACCGGTACTCCCGAATACAACGAAACCCTGCGTCACAACCGTGTTAACGGTGTTTACGACCGCCTGATCAAACTCGGCGTTCCCGCAGAGCAACTCGAAGCCACCATCAACAACGGCACTCTGTGCAAGTTCGGCGATGTTGACGACAAGTATGTATCCCTCGACCGTGCCGTGACCATCGAAGAAGCCAAATAAGAAACTTCACGACGATAGATAATGCCGGCCTGCGCCTTTCGGACGCAGGCCGGTTTTTTCATGCACAATCTTCAATGTCCGATGCGCAATTCAGGGCGTGTGGGATTTTTTTACATATTTTATTTGCATTTTTCAGCCTACTTTTGTTATCTTCGCGGAGTGAAATCCTATATCATAGTTAAGGATAACATAACTACTTGCTGCAATGATTTTTAAATTCAGAATAGTATCCGACGGCGCCGAGAATTTCAAGCGCGAGATACAGATAGACGCCCGCGCAACCTTCCTGGACCTGAAAAACGCAATCTGCGATTCCGTGGGCTATGACAAAACACAGATGGACTCGTTCTTCACCTGCGACAGTTCGTGGGAGAAAGAAAAGGAAATCACCTACGAGGACATGGGCCTGGATTCCGACCAGGACGTGTGGCTGATGGATGATGCCGTCCTTGAAGACTTTATCGACGACGAGGGCCAGCGCCTGCTGTTCGTGTTCGACTACATGACCGACCGGGCCATGTATATGGAAATGACCGAACTGATTCCCGGCAAGACGCTGAAAGACCCCGTCTGCTCGCTTTCCCTGGGTCAGGCGCCGGCACAGACCGTCGACATGGACGAGTTCGACCGCCAGGTTGATGCCAAGGCCGCGAAGGCAGCCAAGGACCTTGACGCCGACGAAATCGACGAGGAATTCTACGGCTCGGAAGGCTTTAACCCCGACGAGTTCGAGGCCGGAGGATACGACGAACTCGAACTGTGATGCCGCCCTGCCCGGGCGAGGTCGCGAAGACAGACGCAAGGCTGTCGGCCCCGGCGCGAAAACGCAGGGGGCGGAGAGCCTTGATTTCGTGCGCCGGCGCGGCGGATTTTCTCCGCTGGCGTGCGCGCTATATTATATAATGTGTAAAATGGAAATAACAGATATCGAAAGCCTGCGCCGTAAGGCCGTGGAAGGCGGAGAACTGACGGAAGCCGAACTATACGGCCTGCCGGGCGTTCCACGCGAGGCGCTGCGCGATGCCGCGGCGGCCGTGACTGCGGCCCGTCACAGCCGCCGGTTCGACACATGCTCGATAATTAACGCCCGCAGCGGCCGCTGCCCCGAAAACTGCAAATGGTGTGCCCAGAGCGCGCATTATTCCACCGGCTGCGAGGTATATCCGCTGATTGACGAGGAAACCTGCCTCGACGCGGCGCGGATTCATGCCTCGCAGGGAATCCGGCGCTTCTCGGCCGTGACCAGCGGCCGCGCAGCACGCGGAGCCGAGGTCGAGCGCATCGGCGCCATGATGGCACGTTGCGCCCGCGAAACCGGCATCGAGCCGTGTGCGTCGCTGGGCCTGCTTTCGCGCGAGGATTTGCAGCGCCTGTGGGACGCCGGCGTGCGCCGCTATCACTGCAATCTGGAAACGGCGCCGTCGTTTTTTTCCACGCTATGCACCACGCACAGTATCGACGACAAACTGGCTACCATCGCGGCCGCACGCGAGATTGGCTTCGAGGTATGTTCCGGCGGCATCATCGGCATGGGCGAAAGCCCCCGCCAACGCGTTGAATTCGCCATCACGCTGCGGAAGGCGCATCCTGTGTCGATACCAGTAAATATCCTGTCGCCGATTCCCGGCACGCCGCTTGAAGGCACGCCGCCCATCAGCGACGACGAGATTGTGGATACCGTGGCCATACTGCGCCTGGCCCATCCCGACGCCGTGCTCCGTTTTGCCGGCGGCCGTCGCCGCCTGTCGGCCGAGGTGCAGCAGGAGTGCATGCGCGTGGGCGTGAACGGAGCCCTGATGGGCGACATGCTCACCACCGTGGGAAGCGGCGTTGACGAGGACCGCCGGGCCATTGCCCGCGCGGGATATATATTCTGAAAATAATGGAACTGACCCGGGCACTCGAAAAGACAATACGTTCGCTGGCCGGCGCCAAGGGGCGCCGTCGCGAGGGCGCGTTCGTGGCCGAAGGCACCAAGTGTGTCCTGGACACGCTCGACGCCTTCGAAGTACGTATGATTCTGGCCACGCGCGAGTGGTTTGACAGCCATCCCCTGCCCGAAGCGGCGACAGCGGTGGCCGTGGAGTGCGGCCGCGGGCGCCTGGGAGAAATCACAGCCATGAGTCTGGCCCCCGACGTCATTGCCGTGTACAGCCTGCCCGCCGCCGCGGAATTTGACCCCGAAGCCCTGCGCGGACGCATCACAGTGGCGCTGGACCGTGTGCAGGACCCCGGCAACCTCGGCACGATACTGCGCACCTGCGACTGGATGGGTGTTACCACCGTGCTGGCTTCGGCCGACACCGTCGATTGCTTCAATCCAAAGACTGTACAGGCCACCATGGGTGCCATTTCGCGCGTCAGGGTGGTGTACGGCGATCTTGCAGAGATGCTCGCCAAGTCGCCCGTGGACGTGTGGGGCACATATCTCGACGGCACCGACATCTATCGCACGGCCCTTCCGGCGGAAGGCGTCGTGGTTATGGGCAACGAAGGCAGCGGCATCTGCCCGGAAGTCACCGCCGCCGTAACCCGACGTCTGTACATACCGCCGGCTCCCGGAACCTGTCCCGCCAGTGAGTCGCTGAACGTGGCAACCGCCACGGCAATAGTCTTATCGCAATTCACAGCAGCAAGATATGGCCAGGGAAAAATATAAATCGGCGTGGTTCTGCAATGAGTGCGGCGCCGAGAGTCCCAAATGGGAGGGGCGCTGCCCGGCGTGCGGCGCCTGGAACAGCATGACCGAGGAGCGCGTGCCGACGGGTCCGTCGCGCTCGCCTTCGCCAGTGGCCTCGCGCGAATCACGGCGTGCGGTGGCCCTCAACGATATTGACGCCGCGGAAATGCCGCGTATCAAACTGCCTTCAGGCGAACTGAACCGTGTGCTGGGCGGAGGCCTGGTGCCCGGCGAGATGGTGCTCATCGGCGGCGAACCCGGGGTGGGGAAGTCGACTCTGGTCCTCCAGAACCTGCTGGCCATCCGCTCCAAGACCATCCTGTATGTGTCGGGTGAGGAGAGCGCCACGCAACTGAAAATGCGTGCCGACCGCCTGGAACGCGGCAGCGACAACCTTTTCGTGGTATGCGAGACTTCGCTGGAACGTATTTTCGACCAGATTGAGAACGTGAGTCCCGGCATCATCGTGATAGACTCGATTCAGACCATCGCCAGCGACGTGCTGGAATCGTCGGCAGGCAGCGTGAGTCAGGTGCGCGAGTGCGCGGCCCGGCTCCTGAAATATGCCAAGGACACCTCCGTGCCGGTGCTTCTGATCGGCCATATCACCAAGGACGGCTCGATTGCCGGCCCGAAAGTGCTGGAGCATATCGTCGACGCCGTGCTTCAGTTCGAGGGCGACCGTGAGTATATGTTCCGCATCCTGCGCGCCATCAAGAACCGCTTCGGCAACACATCGGAACTGGGAATCTACGAGATGGGGCGTCGCGGACTGCGCGAGGTGCTGAATCCGTCGGAACTGCTTCTCGGCACGGGACACGGCGACCTTTCCGGCGTGACGGCCGGCGTGACGGTCGAGGGCGCGCGTCCCTTCCTGATTGAAGTGCAGGCGCTGGTGAGCACTGCGGCCTACGGCACTCCGCAGCGTTCGGTGACCGGTTTCGATTCGAAGCGCATGAACATGCTGCTGGCGGTGCTCGAGAAGCGCGCCGGATTCAAACTGGCCGCCAAGGATGTGTTCCTGAACATCGCCGGAGGCCTGCGTGTGAATGCCCCCGCCCTGGACCTGCCTGTGATAAGCGCGATATTGTCAAGCAATTTCGATGTGGCCATCGGCGGCGACATATGCCTGGCCGGTGAAGTGGGCCTCTCGGGGCAGATACGCCCCGTCTCGCGCCTGGAGCAGCGTATCGGCGAGGCCTGCAAACTGGGCATGAGGCGCATCCTGGTCCCGGAGGGAAACCTGAAAGGCATTGACACTTCGGCCTACGATATCGAGGTGGTTGAGTGCCCGACCGTGGCTGAGGCCGTAAAACAATTGTTTGCGTGACAAAATCGTTGCAAGATAAGATTTTAACTCCGGGGATTTTGAAAAAAGCGAAAAATGCCCTATCTTTGCGACAGAACCAATCAGAATCATCCTGCCAATGAAGATAATCGCCGACAGTAGCAGTACGCGCACCGAATGGGCCCTTGTTGACGGCACCACGATAGTTGAGCATGCCTTCACCACGGGTCTTAACCCCTTTTTCCAGTCGCGCCGCGATTTGTCGCATATAATCCGCCTTGAGTTGCCCGAGGTGTTTTTCCGCCGCCGGTGGGACCATGTGTATTTCTATGGAGCCGGCTGTGCGACCAAAGAGAAGATTAAAATCATGGAATCGTCACTGGTGGCGCAGTTCCGCACGCCCGTGCAGGTGGAGAGCGACCTTCTGGGCGCTGCCCGCGGCCTGCTGGTACACGAGCCGGGACTGGCCTGCATCCTTGGCACGGGGTCTAACTCATGCCTCTACGACGGCTGCGAGATTGTGCGCACGGTTCCCCCGCTGGGCTATATCCTCGGCGACGAGGGCTCCAGCGCCTATCTGGGAAAGGTCTTTGTGGCCGACGTGCTGAAGGGCTTTGCCCCGTCCGACCTTGTCCATCGGTTCTACGAACGTTTCATGCTGAATTCCAACATGCTGATGGACGCGGTCTACACCACCTCGCTGCCCAGCAGGGAACTGGCCAAGTTCGCGCCTTTCCTGGCCGAGAATCTCGACAACGCCTATGTCTACCAGATGGTATATGCGGCCATCATGCGCTTTTTCGCGCGCAATCTGGTGGCCTACGACTAC
This sequence comes from uncultured Porphyromonadaceae bacterium, assembly GCA_905193395.1. GTDB lineage: Bacteria > Bacteroidota > Bacteroidia > Bacteroidales > Muribaculaceae > CAG-873. The sequence continues at coordinate 5,703 of CAJJOO010000013.1, read as the reverse complement.
CGTAACACACCGGTGAGCATCGTAGGTTCGACAGCGGTTCAGTTCAAGGACGTGCTGCTTAGGGCCGCGGTGGATTTCGGCGTCAAAATCGCGAAGATTATTCCATATTCCATGCCGGGCCTGATAGAATATCATGCCCGCGACTGACTTACACAAGAAACAATCGATGATTGAAGCCATAACGGGCCGGATTTCGGCCCTGAATCCCGCGGCCGCTGTTCTGGATACGGCGGCCGGAGTCTCCTATCTGCTCAATATCAGTCTCCTCACCTTTTCGGCCCTTTAAGGGCGCGAGGAGGCGCGTCTGCTGGTCCACGAGAGCATCCGCGAGGACGCCTGGGTGCTCTACGGATTCGTAGAAGAGGCCGAGAGGTCCCTTTTCCGCGCGCTGGTGAGCGTGTCGGGCGTGGGAGCGGCATCGGCGCGTATGATTCTCTCGGCGATTTCGCCGTCGGAACTACCCTCGGTGATTTCGGGCGGCGATTTGCGGCGCCTGAAAAGCGTGAAGGGAATCGGCACTAAAACCGCTGAACGAATAATTGTTGACCTGCGCGATAAAATAAAAAGCGACCCTGCTACGTTATTACAGCAGACTCCCGCAATGTCGCCGGCAGTCTTCGACGAGGCTCTGGAAGCCCTTGTGATACTCGGGTTCCCGCGCCCGGCCAGTGTCAAGGCCCTGAACAGCCTGCTGGCCAAGGAATCGGACCTGACGGTGGAAAAGGCCGTCAAGAAGGCGATGGCGATATTGTAGCGGCACACACGCGTGCCGCGCGGCGAGCGACTGTTGTAGTAAACTCAGCGAATGGGAAAAGTAGCGAACGCGACGGGCCGACGGCTCAGAACGGTGGCTCTGGCAGTGATATTGCCGGTAGTCGCTTTTGTCGCGGCCGTGGTGTTCAGCGCCTCGGCCCAATACTACACGCCCGTCATCAACACCCCTCCACCGGCCGCGTACCCCGCTCTCGGTGGCGACTCGGCCGTCGCGCTGCCCCTGGCTGTGCCTCCGACTGTGCCGCGTGACTACGACGAACTGCTGGGCGACCGGCCGGCCTACGACCTGTCGACCCCCGGCAACATAAACACCGTGGCCGAATACGACCCCGCCACTGGCTGCTATGTGATTCATACCCGCCTGGGCGATACAGACATCGCCACGCCGTTCATGCTCACCGCGCAGCAGTACGAGGACTGGCAGTTGCGGCAGTCGATGCAGCAGTACTACCGCGAACGCAACATGGCCCTGATTACGGACCGCGAGAAGCAGCCCTTCAACATCTTCGACATCAATTTCGCACTGGGTCCACTGGAAAAAATCTTCGGTCCCGGCGGCGTGCAACTGAAAACGCAGGGTTCCGTGCAGGTGTCGATGGGCGTCAAAAGCAACTTCACCGACAATCCCTCGCTGTCGCTAAACTCTCGTCGCAAGACATATTTCGATTTCGACCAGCGCATCCAGGCAACCGTCGCGGCAAGCGTCGGCGACCGCCTGCACTTCAACATGACCTACAACACGGATGCTACCTTCGATTTCGACTCCAAGAACCTGCGCCTGAACTACGAAGGCAAGGAGGACGACATCGTCAAGAGCATCGAGGCCGGTAACGTGTCGATGACCACCGGTTCGTCGCTGATTCGCGGTGCATCGGCGCTGTTCGGTATCAAGACCAAACTGCAGTTCGGAAAACTCACGGTGACGGGACTTGTATCGCAGCAGAATTCGGAATCACGTTCAGTCAACACGCGCGGCGGCGTGCAGACCACGAAATTCACCGTCAACGCCGACCAGTATGACCAGAACCGCCACTATTTCCTGGCGCAGTTCTTCCGCGACAACTACGATGCTTTCGCGGCGCGACTGCCCTATGTGGCATCGGGCGTGAATATCACGCGCATCGAGGTGTGGATAACGAACAAGAGCGGCAAGTTCGAGCAGGCGCGCAACCTGGTGGCATTCCAAGACCTCGGCGAGAGCCGTGTGCTGGGCAGCGACTACTGGCAACCCGACGCATCGCTCGAAATCCCCACCAACAACTCCAACAACCTGCTGCAGGTGATCAAGAACGATTATCCCGGAGCACGAACCATCAATACCGTGACCCAGGCCCTCGAACCCTTGCAGGCCTACGGCATTGTGGGCGGCACAGACTTCGAGAAGGTCGAGAGCGCGCGCCTGCTGTCGTCCAGCGAATATACCCTGAACCCGACGCTTGGCTATATCTCGCTGCGGAGCGCCCTGAACGCCGACGAGGTCCTTTCGGTGGCCTTCGAGTATACTTATCGCGGCCAGGTCTATCAGGTGGGCGAATTCTCGTCGGACATCACTACGACCGACCAGTCGCTGTACGTGAAAATGCTGAAAAGCACCACCCTGAATACGGCCGAGCCGATGTGGCGCCTGATGATGAAAAACGTCTACGCCCTGGGCGGATACCAGATACAGAAAAACAATTTTAAACTCAATATCAAGTATCTGAGCGATACCACAGGCACGGAAATCAACTATCTGCCCGTGCCGGGGCTGAACAACCAGTCGCTGCTGCAGGTGATGAACCTGGACCGCATAGACAATAACCAGGAGTCCAACCCCGACGGTTTCTTCGACTTCATCGAGGGCTACACCATCCTGCCGGCCCAGGGCAAGGTTATTTTCCCCGTCGCCGAACCTTTCGGCTCGCATCTGCGGGCCAAGATTGGCAACGACGCCCTTGCCGAGCAGTATGTCTACCAGGAATTGTACGACTCGACGCTTGTAGTGGCGCGACAGTATGCCGACAAGAACAAATTCGTCCTCACGGGCGAGTACCAGGCCTCGGCCGGGTCGCAGATTCGCCTCAACGCCATGAACGTGCCCCGAGGGTCGGTGATTGTGACGGCCGGCGGCGTGACGCTGACCGAGAACTCCGACTATACCGTGGACTATGCCATGGGTATCGTGACCATCACCAACCAGTCGATTATTGATTCCGGACAGAGCATCAGCGTGACACTCGAGAACCAGTCGCTGTTCTCGATGCAGCGGAAGACGCTGCTGGGCCTCGATCTGCAATATCAGTTTTCGCGCGACCTGAACATCGGCGCCACGGTGATGCACTTCTCCGAACGCGCCCTGACCGAGAAGGTGAACATCGGCGACGAGATTGTGAACAACACAATGTTCGGCTTCAATCTGAGTTACAACACCCAGTTCATGTGGCTGACCAATCTGCTTAACAAGATTCCTACCGTGACGGCCACACAGCCCTCGCGTCTGAGCCTCACGGCCGAGTATGCCCAACTGGTGCCTCATTCCCAGAAGTCGGGCTCGAACCGTGGCTCGTCGTACGTGGACGATTTCGAGTCGACTCAGACGGGCATCGACCTGCGCTCGCCCTACGCCTGGGTACTGGCACCGACGCCCTACGACCCGGCGCCCGACGCAATGTTCCCCGAGGCGGCTATGTCTGACAATGTGGCATACGGCTACAACCGCGCTCTGCTCAACTGGTATTACATTGACCGCATGTTCACCTCACGCAACTCGTCGCTGGCCCCGGGCTATCTGAAAAGCGACCTCGACCAGTTGTCCAATCCCTACGTGCGCGAAGTGACCTCGCGCGAGATTTTCCCCGGCCGCGAACTCAACTACGGCGAGTCGCCCACAATACAGACCCTGAACCTATCGTTCTATCCCACCGAACGCGGCCCCTATAACCTCGATGCCGACAATATTGACTCCGAAGGCAACCTGCTGTATCCCGAGCGGCGCTGGGGCGGTATCATGCGCCGCATGGACAACACCAACTTCGAGCAGAGCAATATCGAGTACGTGCAGTTCTGGCTGATGAATCCGTTCATGGACCCGGAGAATCCCAACTACGATGGCGGCGACCTCTATTTCAACTTCGGCGAGATTTCCGAGGACATCCTGAAAGACGGACTGAAAAGTTATGAAAACGGCATCCCGGTCGACGGCAACGACGAGTTTCTGCGTGAGACCGTCTGGGGCCGCGTTTCGTCGCAAAATTCACTGACATATTCGTTTGACAATACCAGCGGCGCGCGCCTGGCCCAGGATGTCGGTCTGGACGGTCTGCCCAATGACGACGAGTTTACCTTCCCGTCCTATGCCCGGTATGTGGAGCGTCTGCGCCAGAAACTGTCGCCGACGGCAATTGCCGCCATGGAGGCCGACCCCTTCTCGCCGCTGAACGATCCCGCCGGCGACAATTACCATTTCTACCGCGGATACGACTATGACGAACAGCGCCTGGGCGTGCTGGCGCGCTACAAGCGTTATAATGGCGTCGAAGGCAACTCGCTGTCGCCCGAAGACGCCGCCGATCCCCTCTACCAGACCTCGCGCGCAACTCCTGACGTTGAGGACGTGAACCAGGACAACACCCTCAACGAATACGAACGCTATTTTCAGTACCACGTGTCAATCCGTCCCGAAGACTTTGTTGTGGGCAAGAACTATATCACCGACAAACAGGTGTCGGTGGTACGCACGCGCAACGACTCGAACCAGACCGTCGAATGGTACCAGTTCAAGATACCCCTGAGCGATTTCGAGCGTGTGGTGGGTTCAATCAAGGACTTCTCGACCATCCGCTTCGCCCGCATCTTCATGACGGGCTTCAAACAGGTGACACACCTGCGCTTCGCCACCCTGGAACTGGTGCGCGGCGAGTGGCGCCCCTACGATTTCAACCTCAATAACCGCGGCGATGCCCCGGCCGAGGGCCAACTGGACATATCCGTGGTGAACATCGAGGAAAATGCCTCGCGCGAGCCTGTGAACTATGTCCTTCCTCCGGGTGTGACACGAATCTCAGACCCGGGTCAGAGCCAGATTGTGCAACTCAACGAGCAGTCTATGTCGCTGAAGGTGACCGGCCTGCAGGCCGGTGACGCCCGCGCCGTCTACCGCAACACGCAGCACGACCTGCGCAATTACAAACGTATGCAGATGTGGGTACACGCAGAAAGCCTTATCGACGATGTTACCAATCTGCGCTCCGGCGACTTGTCGGTGTTCATCCGTCTGGGTTCCGATGTAAAGAACAATTTCTACGAATACGAGATACCCCTGACGCTGACGCCTGCCGGCCATTATACCGATTCGCCGTCCGACCGCCAGATTGTGTGGCCGCTGTCGAACTTCCTTAATTTCAACCTCCAGAGTCTGGTGAACCTGAAACTGGAGCGCAACGCCGCACGCCGCAACGAGGAAAGCGGGGTAGGCTACGGCATCGTATACACAGACCGCGACCCGGACAACGAGCAGAACACCATCTCGGTGCTGGGCAATCCGTCGCTGAGCGACATCCGCGTGATGATGGTTGGCGTGCGCAACCACTCGGCCACCGTCAAGGACGGTGTGGTATGGGTCAACGAACTGAAAGTGACAGATTTCAATGACGACGGCGGCTGGGCTGCCCGCGCAAATGCCACCCTGAGCCTTTCGGACATCGCCACGCTGAATTTCGGCGCTCATATCGAGACCGCCGGATTCGGCGGTGTGGACCAGAGCCTCAACGAACGCCGCATGGACGACTATCACCAGTATAATTTTGCCGTGCAGGCCGATGTGGGCCGCTTCTTCCCGGCCGGAGCCAAACTCCACGCGCCGGTCTACTACTCGGTGTCGACCGAGCGGACCACGCCCCGCTACAACCCGTTGGACCAGGACGTGCTGATGAGCGACGCCCTCGACAATTG
>CAJJOO010000012.1 GCA_905193395.1 uncultured Porphyromonadaceae bacterium | reverse complement strand
ATTCCTTCACGGCGAATTTCAACTCGAACTCAATGTTGCCGATGCTGTGGCGCGAAGTGGACAGATAGGTGATGCCGAAACCGCCGCGACCGAGCACACTCCTCACTGTATAAGTGCGTTCCGGCGAAACAAGAACGGCTCCGGGCTGAAGGGTGATACTCGAAAATTCCATATAACTGCGGGGTTTGAAAGACAAAATTACAAAAAATCCCCATATCCGCGCCGTCCGCCGGAATTTTTGTCGGAAAAACTTGCATTTTCCGCCTCGAAACGTTAATTTTGCCTTATGAAGGTAAAGGTAATTTTTGCTCTGTTCACGGCGCTGGCCCTGACGCTGTCGTCCTGCCATTCGTCGCGCCGGACGGTGCGCGGCTCGCAGGGCCGCAGTCACCGCACCGAACGCCCCGCTGCCCGACCACAGCGTCCCGGCGGCGGACAGCAGAAACTTTCCGGCAACCGCAAGCGGCTCATCGAGCATGCCTACACATGGATCGGGACTCCCTATCTGTATGGTGGAAACGACAGCCACGGCGTGGACTGCTCGGGCTTCGTCTGCGCCGTTTTCGCCCGCACCACCTCGGTGAAACTGCCGCGTTCAAGCCGCGAAATCGCCGAATTCGTCAGCAAAATCTCGCGCGAGAGCATGGAACCCGGCGACCTGGTCTTCTTCACCTCGAAAGCCGGAGGCTCGCGCATAAACCATGTGGCCATCTACGTGGGTGACAATCAGATAATCCATTCCACCACCTCGCGCGGCGTCATCGTCTCGAACCTCGACGACAACTACTGGCGCACACACTACCACCGCTGCGGCCGCGTGTCGCAGGCGTGGAAATAAAACGGCACATGTGCCTAAATTTTTGTTTTTAATACTTAACATATGTTAATTGATTTTCTTATATAAAATATTGTAACTACCTTTGCGAAAAGACTGCGGAAGCAGTATACCTTGAATCGAAAAACTACAATGAATATCAGGAACATCGCTCTTATTGCAATACTTGCAGCAGGAAGCCTCGCAGCCACGGCCGGTCAAAACGAAGACGCCGTGCTCGCCGTCATCAACTCATACCGTCCCGGCTCCACCGGTTACGGCGCCATGAAGGTTGAGAACGTCAACATAAACACAGCAAAAAAGACCATTACCGTAAAATGTAACGGCACCACCACCTATCTGCCCCTCACCGCCGAACGGCTTCAAAGCCTGAAAAAGGACATCGCCGCCGCCCTCGGCAGCCGGTACAGCGGCTACAAGGTGACAATCACTGCCGGAGACAAGAATCTGGAAGACCTGGTGCTGTTCGCCCCCAAGAAAAACATAGGCCCCACCGAAAAGGGACGTTTCGTGACCGACCTCGAGGCCCCCGCCGCGCCCGCCGGTCTGGACAACGCCAACATAGCCATCTGGCAGAGCCACGGCTGGTATTTCGAACCGAAACTGAACCGCTGGGAATGGCAGCGCGCACGTATCTTCCAGACCGTCGAAGACCTGTATACCCAGAGTTATGTGATGCCTTTCCTGATGCCGATGCTCGAGAACGCCGGGGCATACGTGATGAGCCCCCGCGAACGCGACACCAACCTCACCGAAATAATCATTGACCGCGACAACGCCGCCACTCCCGGATACAGCGAGACCGACGGCGACAAGGCCTGGACCGACGCCGGCGTGCCCGGATTCGGCTGGGACGGCGGCAACCTGGTGAACGGCCAGCATCCGTTCAGTGACGGTGGCGCCCGCAGCGTCGCCACCGTACGCAAAGGCGGCAACGAATCCTACGCCGTGTGGAGCGCCGACATCCCCCGCGACGACACATATGCCGTTTACGTAAGTTACGCACCGGGCAAAAACAATGCCAAGGACGCCGAATATACCATCCACACCGCCGGCGGCGACCGCCATTTCAAAGTCAACCAGCAAATGGGTGCCGGAACATGGATTTACCTGGGCCACTTCCCCCTGCGCCGCGGCTACAACAAACCCGTGGTGACACTTTCCAACGTGAGCGCCGAACACAACGCCACCGTCAGCGCCGATGCCGTGAAAATCGGCGGCGGCATGGGTCTGGTGGCACGTATTGTCAAGGAACCCCTCGACTCAATCGACTATCAGTATGTTACGAGCGGTTATCCCAAGTTCGTCGAGGGTGCACGCTACTTCATGCAATGGGCCGGCGCTCCCGACAGCGTATTCACCCCCAGCGACTATGTGAACGACTATACAGACGACTACCGCTCGCGCGGCCTGTGGGTAAACTGGCTGGCCGGCGGCTCGTCGATGCTGCCCGACCGCGAGGGACTCGGTATTCCCGTCGACCTCAGTTTTGCTTTCCACACCGACGCCGGAACCTTCAAGAACGACTCGATTGTGGGTACCCTGGGCATCTATTCCACAGCCAACGGCACCCTGGGCAACGGCTCCGACGCCACCGCATCACGCGACCTCACCGACCTGGTGATGACGAATATCGTCGAAACGGCCCGCGCCGGCTTCGAACCCAACTGGACCCGCCGCGGCATGTGGGACGAATCATATTTCGAGGCCCGAGTGCCGAAAGTACCCGCCATGCTGCTGGAATTCCTCTCGCACCAGAACTTCGCCGACATGAAATACGGTCTTGACCCGGCCTTCCGCTTCGCCATCTCGCGCGCAATCTACAAAGGCATGCTCAAATTCCTGGCCCACCGCGACAACCGTCCCTATGTGGTGCAGCCGCTTCCCGTGAAAGACTTCGCCATCACCGCTGCCGGCGACGGCAAGTACCGCCTGACCTGGGCCGAGACTGTCGACACACTCGAATCCACCGCAACTCCCACATATTATATAATAGAGCACCGCGTCGGCGACAACACCGCCTTCACATTCGCCGGCCGCGTGGAAAAACCGGAATTCACCGTCACCTCCACCGACAATGAAATCCACTCCTACCGCATCATCGCCGGCAACGACGGCGGCGTCTCCTTCCCCTCGGAAGTGCTGGCCTACTGCGACCTGCACAACGACTCGGAACCGGTGATGGTAGTCAACGGCTTCACACGCGTCAGCGCGCCCGACTGGTTTGAGGCTTCGGAATCCATCGCCGGATTCTACGACACCCGCGACCACGGGGTGCCCTATATGCAGGACATCTCCTTCATCGGCTCGCAGTTCGAATTCCGCCGCGATATCCCCTGGATGGACGATGACGCCGCCGGATTCGGTGCCTCGCGGTCGAACTACGAAGACAAGGTGATTGCCGGCAACACATTCGACTATGTCTACACGCACGGCAAGGCAATCGTTGCCGCCGGACATTCGTTCATATCCTCGTCCGTCAGCGCCTATATGGCATCGGCCAACGACGGCCAGCCCCGCATCGTCGACCTGATTCTGGGCAAGCAGAAGGAAATTGCCCGCGGACGCGGCGTCTACGGCACCCTCTATAAGACCTTCCCCTCGGCCTTGCAGAACAAGATTGCCTCGGCAACCGCTGCCGGCAGCGACATCTTTGTCAGCGGCGCTTTCGTGGCCACCGACCTCTGGGATAACCAGTTCTCAAGTCCCGAAGTGGCCGAAGCAGACCAGAAATTCGCCACCGAGGTACTCGGTTACCACTGGCGCGTGGGACAGGCCTCCGTCACCGGACAGGCCTACGAGGTTCCATGCCGCTTCAAGGAATTCACCGGTGGACGCTTTGACTTCTCGGCCACACTCAACTCCGAATGTTACGCCGTCGAGAGTCCCGACTCGTTCTACGCCGCCGACAAAGACAAGGGCTGCACCCTGATGCGTTACAGCGAAAACAACCTCGTGGCGGGCACAGCCACAGCCTTCGACGGCTATCGCACCGTGGTGATCGGCTTCCCCTTCGAGACCATCACCGGCGACGCCGCCCGTACCTCGCTCATGAGCCAGATACTCAACTTCTTCACGAAATAATAACCTAAATATAAACCTACACAGCATGAAAACCACCATCAACTGTTTCGTACCCTACACCGACGCCAAGCAGGCCGCTGCCACCATCGAGAATCTGCGCCAGTGTGCATCGGTTTCGAAAATCTATCTCCTCGCTGCCGATCCCAAAGCCGAAGCCGCCGCAGGCTGCGACATCATCCGCATCGACACACTCAACTCGTCGGCTACGATGAAAAAAATCGCCGAAGCCGCCGACGCCCAGTATATCCTCCTCTATACCAAATACGACACCCTTGTGCCCGGTTACTTCGCCCTTGACCGTCTGGTTCGCCTGGCCGAGGACTCCAAGGCCGGCATGCTCTACGCCGACTCGTACGTGGTGACCGACGGCGTCAAAGCCAACGCTCCCGTCATCGACTATCAGTTCGGCTCGCTGCGCGACGACTTCAACTTCGGCTCGCTGCTGTTCTTCAACGCCGCCGATTTCAAAAAGGCCGCTGCCGGCATCGACGCCGACTACAAGGCTGCCGGCCTCTACGACCTGCGCCTGCGTCTGAGCCGCATCGCCCCTATCGTTCACGTCAACGAATACCTCTATACCGACATCGCCGCTCCCAAGAAAGAAGAAGGCGAGGCAATCTTCTCGTACGTTGACCCCAAGAACCGCGGCGTACAGATCGAGATGGAACAGGCCTGCACCGCACACCTCAAGGCAATCGGCGGCTACCTTCCCCCGAAATTCGACACCATCGAGTTCAACAAAGGCAACTTTGAATACGAAGCATCCGTCATCATCCCCGTGCGCAACCGCGTCCGCACCATCCGCGACGCCATAAAGAGTGTGCTGACGCAGAAGACCGACTTCCCCTTCAACCTCATCATCATCGACAACCACTCGACCGACGGCACCTCCGAGGCTATCGAGGAATTCACCAACGACCCCCGCGTGATCCACATCGTGCCCGAACGCGACGACCTCGGCATCGGCGGCTGCTGGAACATGGGCGTGCAGCATCCCAAATGCGGCAAATTCGCCGTCCAACTCGACTCTGATGACGTATACAGCGACGAGAACACCCTCGCCAAGATGGTGAAGGCATTCTACGACCAGAACTGCGCCATGGTTGTCGGCACCTACATGCTCACGGACATCAACATGAACATGCTGCCCCCGGGCGTAATCGACCACAAGGAATGGACTCCCGAGAACGGCCGCAACAACGCCCTGCGCATCAACGGTCTGGGCGCTCCCCGCGCGTTCTATACCCCCATGCTGCGCGAAATCCACGTGCCCAACACTTCCTACGGCGAAGACTACGCCCTGGGTCTGGCCTTCTCGCGCCACAACCAGATCGGCCGCGTTTACAACGTGGTTTACTTCTGCCGCCGCTGGGAGGACAACTCCGACCACGCCCTGGACATCGTGAAGACCAACAACAACAACCTTTATAAAGACCGCATCCGCACCTGGGAACTCCAGGCCCGCTGCGCAATGAACAAGGACTGATGGCCAACAAAGTCAATTCTCAGATTGTTTCCGATTTCATCGCTTCGCAAATTGCCGAGTGGCCTCAGGCCGCCGGCAATTTCGAAGCACTGAAAACCGTCAAGGTCAAGGAAATCAACCTGCCCGGGTGGACTGTCAAGGTGCAGTTCAACCCCGCGCGCATAGTATCGTCGGCTGCCAAGGTCGACGCCAAATCGCTCAAAGAGCGCAAATGCTTCCTCTGCGGTGAAAACCGTCCCGCCGTGCAGCGCGGAATCGAATGGGGAGGCCGTTACACCATCCTCATCAACCCATTCCCCATCTTCCCCCGCCACCTCACTATTCCCGACAACTCGCACACCGACCAGTTGATTTCGGGCCGTATCGCCGACATGATGCGCCTGGCCGCCGAACTCGAGGACTACACCGTGTTCTACAACGGTCCGCGCTGCGGCGCCTCGGCTCCCGACCACATGCACTTCCAGGCCGGCAACAGCGACTTCCTGACGCTCGCCCCCGCCCTTGAGGACGCCGAGCACAAGGTTATCGCCACAGACGGCGACGCCACCCTCGCGCTAGTCGACAGCCTGCCGCTGAAAGTCTTCGTCATCGACGCCGACGACCCCGAAGCCGGCCAGCGCCTGTTCGACCGCCTCTATGCGGCCATCCCCGTACCCGAAGGCGAGAAGGAACCCATGATGAACATCCTGTGCTACCCCACTCCCGCCGGAGTACGCCTGGTGGTCATCCCCCGCAAGCGACACCGCCCCAGTTTCTACGGCACCGAGGGCGAAGGCACAATGCTGCTCTCGCCCGCTTCGGTCGACATGGGCGGCGTGTTCATCACACCGCTTGAAAAGGATTTCAAAGCCCTCGACGCCGAGACAATCGTCCGTATTCTCGACGAACTCTGCCTCGACACCGACGAAATTAACCGCATAGCCGAAAACGTGAAATGAATCAGGAACCCCGCATCAGCGTGGGCATACTCAGCGCCCCGGAAATCAACATCGTCCTGCTCGACAGTTACATGCACGGCGACAAGGCGGTGCGCGGCCCGCAGACCTTCGAGATTACCCCCGACGGCCGCATCGCCTGGCAGGGAATGGTCCATGACAGCATCGACCTGGTTCCCGCCGGCGAAAAAGGCGCCTTCGAGATTGCCGACGTGATTATCGGCGTCAATTTCCACTGGGAACGTCGCGAGACACAGCGCTTTCCCGGCGCCTGCCGCCTGATTGTGGAAGGCGACCGCCTCACAATCATCAACATACTGCCCGTCGAGGAATATCTACTCAGTGTGATTTCCTCGGAAATGAGCGCCCACGCCTCGCTCGAACTCCTTAAGGCCCACGCCGTGATTTCGCGCTCGTGGCTGCTGGCCCAGATTGAGAAAGACAAGTCAATCCGCGAATCCTCACAGGAATATTCCGCCGAAACCGCTTCCGACGACGAAATCATCAAATGGTACGACCGCCAGGACCATGTGAATTTCGACGTCTGCGCCGACGACCACTGCCAGCGCTATCAGGGCATCACACGCCAGTCCACGCCCAAGGTGGCCGAGGCCGTCAACGCAACCCGCGGACTGGTCCTCACCGACAACGGCCGCCTCTGCGACGCCCGCTTCTCGAAATGCTGCGGCGGCGTGTTCGAGGAATTCGAGAACTGCTGGGAACCCCGTCATTTCTCATACCTCGTGGCCCGGCGCGACAACGTCGACCCCGCCGACTTCCCCAACCTGAAACTCGAGGCCGAGGCCTGCAAATGGATCAACTCGCGTCCCGACGCATTCTGCAACACCTCCGACGCTGAAATCTTGCGCCAGGTTCTGAATAACTACGACCAGGAAACCAAGGATTTCTACCGCTGGACCGTGCGCTACGACGCCGAGGAACTCAGCGCCCTGGCCCGCGAACGCTCGGGCATCGACTTCGGCCGCATCATCGACCTGCAGCCCGTGGAACGCGGCACATCGGGCCGTCTGGTGCGCCTGCGCATCGTCGGCACACGCCGCACCATGATTATCGGAAAGGAACTGGAAATCCGACGCACCCTTTCCACATCACACCTCTATTCATCCGCCTTCACCGTCGAGAAGGGCGCACCGGACCCCGTAACGGGCTATCCGACATCCTTCACCCTCCACGGCGCCGGCTGGGGACACGGCGTGGGCCTCTGCCAGATTGGCGCCGCCGTCATGGGCGCCCGCGGCTACGACTACCGCGCTATCCTGGCCCACTACTTCCCCGGCGCAGATTTAACACCGCTATATTAAATATAATAAGACCGTCCCTACCTTCTTACCGACCAATTATCACACCTGAAAACAATGTCTAAAGCATCAACACGCAACCCGTGGGCATGGATTCCGACCCTCTACTTCGCCCAGGGTATTCCATTCATCTTCATCAACATGGTGACGATGGTACTATTCACCCAGATGGGTATGTCCGAAACCGACGCCGCCCTTTACACCGGCTGGCTCTACACCCCATGGGTAATCAAACCCTTCTGGGGCCCGATTGTCGACATCATCAAGACCAAACGCTGGTGGACCGTCACCATGCAGGTGTGCATTGCAATCGGTCTGGGCGCCATCGCCTTCACCCTACCTATTCCCGACGCAGCCGAAATCAAGGCCGGCATGCCCGCCAGCGCCTTCTCCATCGCGCTGTGCTTCTATGTAATCACGGCTTTCTGCTCGGCCACGCACGATATCGCCTCCGACGGCTACTACATGATTGCCCTCAACACCAGCCAGCAGAGTATGTTCGTCGGCATCCGCTCCACATTCTACCGCTGCGCCAACGTCTTCGGACAGGGCGGCCTGGTGATGATTGCCGGCGCCCTCAACAACATGACCGGCAGCACCGCCATGGCATGGAAATGGACCGTGGCCATCTGCGCCATCTTCTTCGGCGTCGTTTCGCTGTGGCACGCATTCATCCTCCCCTACCCCGCAACCGACAAGGCCGTGGGCGGCGAGGAAAAGAGCATCGGCGGCATCCTCAAGGAATTCGGCGGTTCGTTCGTCACCTTCTTCCAGAAGAAACATGTGATTCTGGCCATGCTCTTCATGCTGCTCTACCGTCTGCCCGAGGCTCAGGTCGTGAAACTCTGCCAGCCCTTCCTGCTCGCTCCCGTCGACAAAGGCGGTCTGGGCATGACAATGGAGGAAGTGGGTCTGGCCTACGGTACTTTCGCCATCATCGGCCTCACCATCGGCGGTATCATCGGCGGTATCTGCGCGTCGAACGGCGGTCTCCGCAAATGGATCTGGCCCATGGCCCTGGCAACCTCGCTCAACTGCGTAGCCTACATCGTGCTCTCCAACATGCAGCCCGACTATGCCACCGTCGGCGGCAAGGCCATCGTATTCACCTGCCTCGTCCTCGAACAGTTTGCCTACGGATTCGGCTTCACAGCCTTCATGCTCTTCATGATGTACTTCGCCGAAGGTCCGTACAAAACTTCGCACTACGCAATCTGCACCGCCTTCATGGCTCTTGGCATGATGCTCCCCGGCATGGCCGCCGGCTGGATCAAAGAGGAACTGCTCGGCAACTCCTACCGTGCCTTCTTCCTCTGGGTACTCGGCTGTAACCTTGCCACATGGGCCGTCACGCTGCTTGTCCGTCCCCACATCAACCCCGAATACGGCGCCAAGAAAGTGGCCGAAGCAAAAAAATAACCCGCACCTCATTAATACCGCAATTATGAAAAAGATTTTCGCAACCGCACTCGCAGCACTCCTCACCCTGGGAGCCGCCGCACAGGTAAAACCCGGCATCGAGGTGCTCCGCGACCGTGACTTCGCCCCCCTGCAAGGGCTGCGCGTGGGACTTATCACTAACCCCACCGGCGTCGACAATGAACTGAAATCCACAATCGACATCCTCCACGAGGCGCCCGGAGTGGAACTCGTGGCCCTGTTCTCGCCCGAACACGGCGTGCGCGGCGACGTGCATGCCGGCGACCACGTGGCCCAGTACACCGACCCCGCCACCGGAGTCCCCGTATATTCAATCTACGGCTCGACCCGCAAGCCCACCCCCGAAATGCTCAAGGACCTCGACGTGCTGGTCTACGACATACAGGACATCGGCTGCCGCTCGTTCACGTTCATCTCCACGATGGGCGTGGCAATGGAGGCCTGCGCCGAACAGGGCAAGAAATTCATGGTCCTCGACCGCCCCAACCCCGTCGGCGGCAATAAAATCGAGGGCAACCTGGTCGAAGATTCCTGCATATCCTTCGTCAGCCAGTTCCCCATACCCTACCTTTACGGCATGACGCCCGGCGAACTGGCCATGTACCTCAACGACAAGGGCCTGATCGGCGACAACCTCAAGGTCGACCTCACCGTCGTTCCCATGCAGGGCTACACCCGCAACATGTCTTTCCGCGAGACCGGCATGCCCTGGGTACTCCCCTCGCCCCACATTCCCAACCCCGAAACCGCCCTGCTCTATCCCGTCAGCGGTATTCTGGGCGAACTCTATGCCATCTCGATCGGCGTGGGCTACACGGAACCCTTCAAACTGTTCTGCGCCCCCTGGATCGAGGCCGAGAAACTGGCCGCACGCCTCAACGGCCTCGACCTGCCCGGCCTGCGCTTCCGTCCCATCCATATCAAACCCTTCTACTCCACCAACAAGGGCGAGAACATCCAGGGCGTCGAAGTGTATGTCACCGACCCCGAGAAGGCTCCCCTCTCGCTGGTTCAGTTCTACGTGATGCAGGAACTCGCCGACATGTATCCTGACCACAAACTCTTCGACATCGCCGACGAGGGTCGTTTCAACATGTTCGACAAAGTCTGCGGCAGCAAGGAAATCCGCCGCCGTTTCACCAAAAACTATCGCGTCGACGACATCCTGCCCTACTGGAACAAGGACGTCGAGGCCTTCCGCGCCGCTTCAAGCCCCTATTACCTCTATAAATAAACCAATCCTCCGAAGATAATAAAACCGCCGTTTCCCATGGCCATCGATTCACCTCTCCATCAGGAATTTCTGCACGAAATCGAACAGTTTGTCGACCGCGACAGAATCTACACCGACGAGTTGCGCCTGCTCGCCTGGGGTACCGACGCCGGCTTCTACCGGCTCATACCCAAAATCGTTGTGCGCGCCAACGACGAGACCGAGGTCTCGCGTCTGCTGAAGACTGCCTCGCGCATCGGCGTGCCCGTGACGTTCCGTGCCGCCGGCACGTCGCTTTCGGGCCAGGCAATCACCGATTCGGTCCTGGTGGTGGCCGGAAAGTCGTGGGAACGCTATGAGGTGTCGCCCGATGCCGAATACATCACCCTGCAGCCGGGCATCATCGGCTCGCGCGTCAGCGAGATTCTGGCCCCCTACGGCCGTATGTTCGCCCCCGACCCCGCCTCGAAAAAGGCGGCCATGGTGGGCGGCATCATCATAAATAATGCCTCGGGCATGAACTGCGGCACGCACGCCAACAGCGACCGCATCCTCAAATCGGCGAGAATCGTCCTGGCCGACGGCACAATTCTTGACACCGGCGACCCCGAGAGCCGCAAGCGCTTCGCCGAGTCCCATCCCGAATTCCTGAAAGAAATCGAGAACATCCGCCAATTGATCCTGGCCAATTCGCACCTGACGGCCCGCATACGCCACAAATACTCGATCAAGAACGTAACCGGCCTCAACATCCTGCCTTTCGTTCGCTTCGAGGACCCCTTCGATATCATCGCCCACCTGATGGTTGGCAGCGAAGGTACACTGGGTTTCCTCAGCAGCGCGACGGTGGCCACATCGCATCTCTATCCCTGCTCGGCATCGGCAATGCTCTATTTCAGCGACATTTCCGAGGCCTGCCGCTGCGTCGTGGCCCTCAAGAAAGGCGCTCCCGTCGAATCCTGCGAACTCCTCGACAGCAAGTCGCTGGCCTCGGTCAACGACCCCACCGGCAAGGGCCTCACCGCCCTGCTCCTGGACACCAAGGCCGACACCGAGGCGGAACTCAACGAAAAAATCGACCGCATCATGAAGGTCGTCAACGAGTTCCCGCTCTTCAAACCCGCCCATTTCTCCACCGACCCGGCCGAGACAGCCGCCTGGTGGGCCCTGCGCTCGGGCATCTTCCCCTCCGTCGGCGGCACACGCCCCACAGGCACCACCGCCCTCATCGAGGACATCGCTTTCTATATAGACGACCTGCCCCAGGCCACACGCGACCTGCTCCGGTTGCTCAAGGAATGCGGTTACGAGGATGCCTGCATCTACGGCCACGCCCTCGAAGGCAACTACCACTTCATCATCGCCCAGTCGTTCAAGACCAAGGCCGATATCGAGAAATACCGCAACATGATGGAGAAAATCGAGGAACTGGTCGTGGGCAAATACGACGGCTCGCTGAAAGCCGAGCACGGCGTGGGCCGTAACATGGCCCCCTTCG